>JAJXYP010000009.1:2911-3951 GCA_021780545.1 bacterium | reverse complement strand
AGTTTGTTCTTCCGGCGGCGTTTCGATCTCCTCCGTCTTAGGGGTGTCGGATTCGAGGAGTTGCACAACATCGGACGTTCCTTCTTCAAAAATGTGCGAAGTCCCGTTCCGACTTTCGTCGATTTCCGCTTGCTCAAGAGTTCGGGCCGGACTTGCGATCATCGCCAATTCGGGCGATTTGTTCTCCGATGTCGTCCGCTGTTTTGCCTCCGCTCCGGCCACAGCTTTGCGAGGAGCGGTATCGACCGCCTTCGAATTCATGCGGTCGGGCCACTCGTCAACAGCTATCAATATTTCATCTATTCCCTGCCGCCACCGCGACACTTCGCGGCGTGCGCCCAGAGGCCGTTCCGCCCATCCGCAATCGACAGCGCCTCCGCAACGCTCGATTTGATCGGTAATGGCGCCTGCCAGGCGAGGGAATGTGAGCGACAACCATCCGGCCGATTCAACAGCTTTTCGTAGTTCCGACTGGTCGTACTCGAATTCGTCGATATTTCCGAAAAAGAGGTTTCTCATTGGATGGAATTCCGCTTCGGGCAAAAGCAGCATGAATTCTTCGAGCATGCCGATACCCTTGTCATCCTTTCCGAGCGGCCAAAAGACGATCAGCCGTCGATCAAGCTCGGCGAGAGCCCCCCCGAGGAGATTCCCGTGCGCCCTGGCACCCCGATTCAGGCCCGGAGCCGTATTGACTACGACGGGGTATCGGGGATGCTCGTCGCATGCGTCCACCAGCCTCATCCAGCCGTCCGCTCGATCAAGGTCCACCTTCACCGTGGTGGCCAAACCCTGGCAGGCTGTCCACACGTCGGGGTTCTGCATGTCGGCTTCAACGACTATCACGCCATCTCCGCGCGCGAAAAGTCGGTCAACGATCCCTTTGACGATCAGGGATTTACCCACCCCGCCCTTGTTGCCCCCAACGAAATATACGGGTCTGTTCACTGTTTCTCCTTTCGACCAGCTCAATTGAAAGCAAAACTGAGAGTGTTCCCGTTGGACCCGTTGGAACACGCCGCATCGGCCTGTGCCGGCGT
>JAJXYP010000009.1:0-2901 GCA_021780545.1 bacterium | reverse complement strand
CGGCGTGATCTGCGCTCCGCCGTTGGCGATGGAGGGGAATATGGTGCCGTTGATGTTCACTCCCTGGAAGTTCCCGGTGGAAAAACCCGTCGCCAGTTGGATGCAGGCACCTTTGGGCAGTCCGGACAGATCCACGTCGAAATAAGCGGGCGAGGGAGTGTTGAGCCCGGAAGCGGGCGCCGCATCGTCGCAGGCTACCACTATCTGCCCTCCCCACGGATTCGTGATGGTTCCCGACGCCGCGTCCGTAATGATGTTATCCGGGATTTTCTCCGCGTTGATCATCAAAGTGTTTGTGAGCCCCGTGTAAGCGGGTTGCCCGGAGTACAGCGCCTCGGCCCCCGATACGATCGAGGTCACCTCGCTCATGGCGGCCGTCTCCTTGTACGATGCCTGCGCCTTCTGGTAGAGGATGATGGCGGCGCTCAGAAGCGCGATCGTCAAAATGAAATAAAATCCCCAGGTGATCATTTTTTCCATGATTTTCTCCTTTTAGAGTCCGGCCGAGGCGGCGACTCCAGAAATTATTGAAATGAGCCCGAACATCATTACAAGGAACACTATCGACACGGCCGCTTTCGACGCCGACGAGATTATCTTGTTGGTCACCCTCACTCGTTCCCTCGTATCGGACAGGCTCTGTTCCGCAAGCACCATGAGTTTGTCCTGGAGATTCGGGAATCTGGAGAAAACCTCCATGTCCGCGATAATGTCGTCGCTCGGGAAAGTATGGCCGGACAGTCGCAGGGCTTTGCCGATATCGGATCCGCGCCCAAGCTCCGAAAGCGCGGCGCGCAATCGTTCGTCGAGCCACGGGGATGCGGTTTGCCGCATCCGCCGGATGGCGCTCGTAACGGACATGCCCGATTCGATCAAGGCGGCGTAAGATATCAGCCAAACGGCCCCTTGGAGCCGTCTGTAAATCGTATATGGGGGCAGCACCCGATCCAGTACCATCCTGGCTTTCCCACACCAACGCGGCATGGACCAGGACACCACTCCTATCGACAACACGACAGCCGAAAACACGAACCAGATGGCGCTCGATTGAGCGATGCGCCCGATACCCATCGTTATGGCCGCCAATGTGCCGACATGCCCCTTTATCATGGGGCCGAGGGACGCAGTTATTTGGCGAGAAATATAGGCCGCAAAGTAGTAAAGGAGGAACGTGGACATGACGGGTTCCGCAAGACCGGAAAGTGCCTCCCTGGTCATGCCCGTGGTCAGTCGGTTGAGTCTTGCCGCCAGGTTGAGCGCTTCGGGAAGTTTGCCCGACGTCGCCCCGTTTGCGAGTAAACTCGCGCAGATGGGCGACAGCCAGGGCGAGAGCCCTTCGGCGACATTGCCGCCGCGGTAGAGCATGGTGCGGCAATGCTCGAGAATGAGTGCTTCGGCTCGGCCCGCAATGCCTCGTTTTTTCGCCCGGTGCAAGAGTTCCTCCACCGCATCCAGCACACGGTGCCCGTATTGCAACTGTACGGAAATTCGCTCCAACAGGCGGTTCAGCGCGTCACCGCCCGCAAAAACCTTGTATTCCAGACCAAGCAAATTCATTATCGATCCTCGCGTTCGATAATGGCCATTTGGTCGTCTATCCGTTCGGGGAGATTCCCCACGTCGGATATCACCGACCTCGGGGCTATCTCACCGCGCAGCAGCCGCTGCAATGCATGAGTGAGTTTGGAAAAGTGGTTGGCCGAGGTTCTGTACCGGCGCACCGTATCGTAAAAATCCCGCGCCAAATCCGCGGTAAGCTCGTTGGTCATCTCCACGACCTCGGCCACGAGTGCCCGGCCCTTGAACCCCGGAATGGCTTTTACGCCCGCGGCACCTTTGACGCCGGCGCGGCAGCATTCGTCGCAACCTTCGGGGTTGCGCACGCGAATCCCGCCGACCGGCACGCCGGAATCTTTCCAATATTGGATTATGCGTCGGGAATCATGGTCGAGTAGATTGCCCGCGCTGTTCCAGCCGATCGAACATTTCGGGCAAAGCGCGGGCAAAAGGCTCTGATTGACCAGGGCGACCAGGAGGTTCCCGTTTATGAGATGCTCCGCTTTCAGGTGAAAATCGTTTACGAGCCGCGTCAAAACGGAGAAAGCGTCTTTGGCGTGCGTGGTGGTCCACAGTTGATGCCCGGAGAGCACGGCTTGAAAGGCCGTTTGGGCCGTTGCTTCGTCGCGCAGCTCCCCCACCATGATGACATCCGGATCGCTACGCATCGCGACCCGGAATTTTCGCAGCCAAGCAGCGCTTCGCGTCTCCTCCTTGCGCTGATCGACGGACAATTGCCGTGCGCGCTTGATGCGGAATTCAACCGGGTCTTCGATCGAAAAGAAGGACTTTTCGGGGTACATCATCGCCTGATGCGTCAAGATTACTTTGAGCGCCGTGGACTTCCCCGAGCCGGTGGTGCCCGAAAATATCGTCGCGCCGTTCGTCGTGCGTGCCGCCCGACTCAGAGCCAGGGTCTGCCGGCGGGTGTAGCCGTACCTCCGGCAGGCTGAAACGAACGCTTCGAGCGCGTCATCGGGAGACAAGTCGTCTTCGACCTTCCGTTTTTCGCGCATGAAGAGTCGCAGGACGGCGAACTCGCCGCCGGCCTGCGGTCCGCGTTGAAGCCGCATCGATCCTATTTCGTCGGGCAGGAAGTCCGCCCCCTGGATTTGTCCCGCCTGGTCCTCATGTCTCAAATAGTCGTAGTCGGTTTCATCGGCCATGATTCCGTACAGCGCGCGCAGCATACTTGCGGCTTTTTGCATGGGATAGTCCTGGTATGCGACCAGTCCTCCATCGACCCGGAATCGCACTTGCAGATAATCCTGCCGGTCCGTCACGTCGAAGTGTATGTCGCTCGCCGCGACCTTGGCGGCATCCGCGAAAATCGTTTTGAGATCA
>JAJXYP010000090.1 GCA_021780545.1 bacterium | reverse complement strand
TCATGACGATGTTTTTATACCGGATTTCTTTGATATCTACCAGGTCGAGAGTGTTTCCGAGCTCTGATTTGTTCGTTTTTAATGGGGTCGCCATGATGATATAATTTTATCATGCAATTTCAGGTGCCACAATTTATCGATACCGAGGATAAAATCGTAGGGCCGTTATCGCTCCGGCAGTTCGCATACGTAGGTGTGGCCGGCCTCCTAAGCGCTATTTTATATTTTTTCGTCCAGGTATGGCTTTTTTTGATCGGCGCTCTGATTCTATTCGGATTAGCGGTGGCATTGGCGTTTATAAAAATCGAGGGCCGGCCATTCGCGAATGTTATGGTGTCCGCCTTCAATTTTTACTGGCATCCTCAGACTTATGTCTGGAAACCGGAACATCCTGCGCCGGCGGCCGTGGCTCCAAAAATCGAGCATAAAGTATCCGGTGAATCAGCATTCGAAAACCTTTTGAAGATATCGGCGCCGCATCGTGATCGGCTGGTGGTGGTATCGCGTCCGGAACCGCCCCCGTCGGTTCCCGCCGCCGCCGTTCCGATAACCCGCGAAACGGTGAGTTCCGGCTCGGCTCTCCATCGTATCTGGGAGGCGATGCAGACCGGGAGCAAGAATTCCGACAAACAATTCATCGAGCAGAGGATGGAGCAGCGGTATCAGATTTTTAATCAGTTATCAGGCGATCGAAACGCCGCTCGCCGCGTTGATTATCGTTAGGGTTGCTTTGGCTCGTCTTTGCCGAGGAAATTTTTAATAATCACTTTCCCGGGCGCTGTCGGTGGCTGCGGCGGTGCGGGCGGCATCGCAGGCGCGGCAGTGATTGGCCGTACTGCTTGGGGTTGCGGTCCAACGGGAGCCGTGATTTCCGTGATGCGTCTGGGTTCGTTTTGTGCGGGCGCCGGCGGCGGGATTGGCGAAGAGGAGGGTTGTCGATTAATCGTGTTTGGTCTTGGTGGAGCGTCGCCAATCTCGAGAACGGCTGGTTTCGGCATTGCCGCTGTTTGCGGCCGAGCGGCCGCAAATTGATTACGGGCCGTCATTTCCAACTGGAAATTCCCCGTTTTTCCCGTTGGAGTCGTTGTCTGATGAATAATGAGGGGCGCTGGTTCCGGTGGTTTGGCAGGCATCGGCGCTGTTAATGGCGGCATGGGAGCGGGCGACGAAGTAGCAGCTGGCATGACTGATGGCGCGGGAGCTGGGGCGCGTGTCTTTTTCTCCATATCGAGACGCTCGAATTCACTCATTGTTTTTCGGGGGCTTGGTTCGGCGGGCGGCAGTTTCTGCGGAACGGCAGAAGATTTGGCGTTTAAAGAAAGAGCGGCAGCTGTTGTGGCCGGCTCAGTTTTTGGCGACGGTATTGCCGGCGTGACGGTTCCGAGTTTCACGACCGGAGCTTGGGGCGTTCGGTTTGACCAGTCGTTATTCTCTGGTGCGGTTGGTTGCTGGGCTGCGGGCTTTGGTGCAGTCGCCGGGGTGTTTGTATTGAAGGTCGAGGGGGATGCGCTGAGCGACGGAGTTGCCCGAAATGTTTCGGATATGATTTTGGGACCCGGTACTGCCTCGGTCCCCGTTGAGTTTTGGTTCGCGCCCGCCGCAGCAGAGGCCGGCGTCGCCATTGCCGCGGTCGTCACCTCAAACTTGCTCGGCGGGGTATAGACGCTATCAATCAGCGGGCGCAAGGGAGCGAATATTCGTTGGATGATCGGACTAGCGACGGCGGCCGCGATACGCCGGTCGATGCGGAGCTCTTCGGAGAGCTGTTGGGCCATGTCTTCCGGATGGAGGAATCCCATCAGGACGTAGCCGCCCACCCGAAGGACGGTGTCTTGCATCGATTCCGGAAGGTGTTCCATGCCGCAGGTTTTGATGATGAAGTCGGTGTTCGCCTCAGAATACAAAGCCTCGCGCAGTTCGAGCGGCAGCAGGTCCCATTTTTCAAGAGCCCGATTTTTTGTGATAGTAATCATGGTTTAATGTCCATCGTCGCCACCAGGGCCGGCGTTTCCTCCCCCTCCCCCGCCTCCGGCGCCTGCCGCACCTCCGGCATTCTGCCCGCGCCCCATTCCAAAAACCCGATCATGCATGGATCTCTGAAGAGTCTCCCTGCTGCTAAATTTAGCATTAAGCTGGCTGTTTACATACGAATTAACGGCATTACGTTGTTGTTCTTGCAGCTTATTGATCTCGTCGTCGATTTTGTCTTGTGCTTCTCCCCGTTGAGCTGTATTCATTCTGTTATCAAGGCCAACAGCAGTTCTTCGCTGTCTTAGGGTTGCGATGCGCGCCTGATTTTGCGCTTGCTGCGCCTGAAAAGCGGGGTCGGTGTTCCATGCACCTCCACCCCGGATTGAAGCTTCTTCTGCTGCAAATACGCCATCCAGGGCATTAGTCATCGTCTCGTTTGTCGCGCCCTTTGCGTGGGAGAACATGTTCGGCAACAGCGAAGGATTAAACTGAGCAAGCGCCGAGAGGCGCGCCCGCGTCGCCGGATTGTTTGATCGGAACATGGCATCGACGTCCATCTTGGATACGTCGCTGCTTCTAAGGTCTTGCAGGAATCCGCGCGAAGCAACTTCGTGCTCATTGCGCAAATTTTGCATTTGGAGGCGCTGCGCGTCGGTGTTCTGGCCTGCCCGTTGCATCTGCTGGATCGTCCGGTCGAGTTCGTTCAGGGATCTTTCTAGGTTGCGCATTTCCTGGTTGGACCCGAGAGCTTTATTGACGTCTCCATCCATGTGGCCTTGGCCGTATCCTGTCTTGAGCAGATCGCCGTTACGAGCCATGAACTCTCCAATGGATTCGTTTCCGACCTTGACGTCATCGGAAAGCTTTCCCATTTCCATCAGTTTGAGGATGTGCGCGATTCGATCCTCCATATTCATGTTGCCAGCGAGATTGGCCTTGATCTGTTCGATGTCTTTGGGGACCTTCTTTTTCGCCTCCTCCACCATATCGCTGTTGTTGAGCGTAGGAGCGATTGCCCGTCCGGCAACCGAGGCTCCCCGGGAAACAGCCCAGCCGACCAGGGGTACTTTCCTGAGCGCGCCACCCTGAGAACTGCTCAGATTTTTCAGCCGGTCGGAGACACCCGACCGACGCATCGCCCATCGCCCTCCTTTAAGGCTTTGCTTTGCCGCGAATTTCGCGGCGCCTTGCCCAACGCTTTTCGCGGCGTTAATGCCCGCTTTTGCTCCGGCGATGGACCACTTATCCGCTACATAGAGGCCGCCGAGGCTGAGACCGATAATGATGAATATATTAAGCGATTCCTGGATAATCGGTGTAAAGGTGTTGGTGAACGTTGTTGAAATCGCCGCCCAAATCAAGCTATGGCTCGGACTGACGTAATCGCCGAACTTCTGATTGTAGAGGCTGGTGCCGTTCCGCAGGGAATTCGACATCGTCATGGCGAGCCAGAGGAAGAAGACGACGATTGGGGCGAAGAACGTCCAATGAATGAAGCTTTCCCACCAATCCGACCACCATTTTTTTATAGACGGGAATACCCATCCGAGCCAGGCGAATGGCATAACGATGGCCAGAAAGACAATATATAGATAGCGTATCAACAGCATAGATATGAATACGCCGAGCACGATGACTATTACTATCAATTCGCCGGCTACGAAAAAGAGAGAAAAGATCGGAATTATCATTTTCCCGAGCGATTGCCCGATGGAAACGGAGTCGGCGGTGGAGGTTGCCACTCCGATGATGGTGCTGGATGCGGCGTCCGAGGCTCCCAAACTCAATCCATTCTGGGGATTGAACGCTCCGGCAAGGTTTACCGCGAAATCATTGAAGCTGCTTACTTGGCTGCCGGTGCCGCCGCAGCCGCCTCCGCCCGGATCGATGCAGGTGAGGAAATAAGTGGTAAACGAATTGCCCAGATTGAAAATCGGGGCCATGATGACGAGGCTGAAGTTGACCAAGATTGCGGCAACAACCAGCTTCCACAGCAGT
>JAJXYP010000002.1 GCA_021780545.1 bacterium | reverse complement strand
ACGTAAGGGAATTCTGCGCCAGATTTTCCTTACCGGAAATGTTCGAAAATCCTAAGTATTATCTCAAAAAAACATTATCGCTTGTACCAATTGACTAGGTATGCCCCATTATCAGCAGTTGCCAAAAATCACCGTTTAGATTATGATTTCCGTGGAACTTTGGAGGTAAATAATGAAATATGGATTGCATGCGCTCATTCAGAGAGCGCCGGAATCAGAGATGGCAGAATTGATCACGCGGCGTGCGGAAGATCTTCTGCAACATACGAGGGATTGCCCTCTATGCGACGCGAAGCGGAAGCAGGCGCTCGAAAAAAAGCTGGGCGGCCTGCCACCGAAACGACGCAAAGCCGTCGCCGAAGCGGCTCTCGCTTTGGCGAAGTCGCTGTAATAAAACGAGAAAAACAAAGGCGGCTCTTCGCGAGCCGCCTTTCCCATTTCTTGTTATGCGGTAGCCCGAAATCTTTTTGCCGCTTCTACTCCGCTACTTCCTAATCCTGCGACGTATCCCATCTTATCTACCGCAACGAAAAGTATCGGCTTATTCGGACGAGCATCATATCGTTTTTGCGCCGCCTCAATAAGAGCGTCTTCAATCGTCTCGTGCTTTCCATTTTTAATAGACGTTTGGATCATGCCCAAAATCATATTTCCATCTTCAACGGTGAATGGCTTTTCGTCGGAACGAAGCATCTCACCTGCAAGCGACAATACGCCTTGCACTCCCATCTTTTCAAGCTCATCCAATTTTTCTTCGACAATCCGTTCGCGCTGTGATGCAAGAATTTTCTTCACATCGAGTCCATGTTCAGTGCTGAACTTTTCGATTTCATTCAGAACCATTCTCGCCGCTTTCATATCGCCGCTCGCCATTGCTTTTGCAACCGCACTTGAGGCATCTTCTTCCATCATGCGGACAGAGTTTTCGAGAAGCATTTTATCGCCGCTCTTTTGTGCCATCTCGATTTTCTGCGAGAGCGCGTCGAACCAATCAACAACACCGGACTCTTTCTTCGCCTCGTCAAACTCCGACGTACCCGGCTGCGACGGTTTCTCCAAAAATTCCTTATTTGGGCTTACGGGGATTGGTTCCATAACTTAATAATATCGACCTGCCTGATGTTGTCAAGCTAATGGATTGGGGTAATGTAAGGCAGATGGTATGGCTTCGCTACAATGAAAAGCATGTATCATATCAACCAAATTCCGTCGGAGCGGCCGATCAAGAAATTCATCCGCCGCGTGGTGTTCGGGAAAAACGTGTTTTGCCCCGAATGCCGCTCACGCAAGGTCGTGGTTTTTGAGCAGAGATATCGGTGCCGCGCATGCCGTCTCAAGTTCACGCTCCTCTCGCATACCTGGCTCAAAGGCATGAAGCTCTCGTATGAAAAATTCTGGATGGTTCTTTGGTGCTGGACAACGAGCATTCCCGTCTCGCAGACCACGGAGTTGACTGGCCTTTCCCGGCAAGCGGTAGCGCACTGGCACGATCTCTTCCGCGAGCATCTCCCCAAAGACCACGTGATCCTTGGGAAAGTGGTCCAGCTCGATGAAGCATACTTCAAGGGGTGGTCGCTCGTGATGGGCAAGGAACAAGGCACGAGGAAAATCGCCTTCATGATGTGGAAGACCTCGGTGGAGCGCTATCACGCGGTTCAGTTCCTTGAGCAACATGTGAAGCCGGGATCAAAGCTCTGCACCGACGGCGCATGGATCTACCGCGCCATCCAGCATTGGTGGCCGGTCGACCATGAGTGGGACATTCACAAGCGGTTCGAGTTTGGCAAAACGTCTGAGATTGAAGGGATGTTCGGTATCTTGCGTACGTTCCTCCGGAGAATGTACCACCATGTCACCCCGGAAAAGCTCCCCGATTACGTGAGTGAATTCCAGGCCCGTTTTTCCTCACCGGAAATCTTCAAAGATCCCCGCCATTACTTAGCAAAAACATTATCGCTTGTACCATTTGACTAACATTACCCTTGGATTGCCTCAGGATAAACTGCAGCCAAAGCCTTCGCTCCAGCGCCTCCTTCAATTATAGAAATTTCTTCACCATGCAAACCGTAGAGCATATAAACAATGTGCTATTGCCCTTCGAATTGCAGTTCTTCGTGAAGAAGCTCCTCGACCTTTTTATCCGGAGCGCACGACAGGATAGTCCATTTGTGCGTCTCCAGCGTTCCGGTTTTTGACTTCATGAAAAGTCCGCGAATGAACCGAACCCGTAGCAATCCGCCGTACGGCTGGATTTCCAGCCGGGCCGACCGAAAGCCATCTTGGAAGATGGTCTCGTAACGTCCCGGTTGAAGTTCTGCGAAGGTGAGACTCGGCCCTTCGCCAATGACGGTCGGATTGATCTGATCGTTGTCGTATTTCCCCGGTGTCTCAAAAATGGAGAGCTTCTTTAACATCCCCAGAACCGGGTGGCTGATCGGCTGCAACACTTCCCAGTTCCACTCGGGGAGGACCAGGCGCCGGTCGGCAATCGAAAACAATCCATCGAATGCACGGCGGCGGTCTTCCTCCGAGGGAAGATGCACCAGGAGGAACCGCGCATGCACGATATCCGCATAACCGACTTCCGGCGGAATGGCAAGAACGTTCGCGTTGAAAACCCGCCCGGGAATGCCCCGCTCCCGTTATTACCGTCAAGCTTTCCGTAATGGTTGACGGTGTCAATCAAGCGTGATAAAACATCTACAGAATCATCACAACAAGCGAGGTTAAAATTTAAAATGAAGTATGAGTGCATCATCGAGAACATCCCTATCGGCGTTCCTATGCCGTATGGCGTTTCCATATGTGAAGAAGAGTTTTCGTTTGAAGCTGAGAACGATGAATACGCGCGACGTAAGGCCGACGAACTGGCCAAATCGTCAGCCAAAAACGCGCGAGTGAAGAATCTCCACCGCATCGTTCGCGTGAAGCTATAAGGGAAATAGGATTGGCACGAAAAATGTTTATTTCCGCCGTCGTACGAAATACGAACGGCGGATTTTTTATTCCTTGAACTACTAACGCGCCGAGATTCTACACTACTCCACTGCAGAGCTCTTTATTTCTACTTTAAGATACTGCGCGGCCGGCCGGACTTGAACCGGTAACCCCCGCCGTGACAGGGCGGTGCTCTAACCAAATTGAGCTACGGCCGCAACGCACGGCATTACCGCGCATCTGCCATTTTATACCTTCCGTCGGGCGAACGCAATCAAAACCATCATCGCGAATGGTAGCGCGGCTAAAATTAGCGGCGCGGCGGCGTTCCCCCGGAACCCACGGGGTCTTCCGCCAGCGACGCCGGCAAATCCACGCAATGCTTGTTATTTCGAGATGCAGCTCGCGAGAGCGCCGAGAACCTGGGAAATCGAATTAAGGAGGTTCTGGATGCTTGTCTCGATGCCCGGCGACAGGTTGCTTGAGGTGAGAAGTCCCGAAAGCCCTTGGAGGGCGTCGAGCGAGCTCGAAATCGTCGCGCCGGCGGTCGATACGCAGGATGCATTCGAACCACCCGAAGCTCCGGTCGTCGGAGCAGTCGAACCGCCCGTCGTCGTGCCGCCGCCGGTGGTTGTCGAACCGCCGGAGAGTCCGGTAATACCGGCGGTCTGCTGTCCGATATTCGAAAGGACGGATGAAAGGCCCTCAACGGCGCTTTCAATGGAGCCGTTCACCGTATTGGAAGATCCCGACGGAGTGGGAGTGCCCGATGTTCCGGTTGTCGGCGGGGTCGAACCTCCCGTCGTCGTGCCGCCGCCGGAGGTTCCCCCGCCGGAAGTCGTCGAAGTCGTGCTCGTGCCGGAAGTATAGGTAACGGTAATCCCCAGTTTGGATTGAACCCATGATTGCGTAGGAACATTCGCGCAAGTGCCCGGAGCACTCAACGGAAGGCAAGATCCTCCGGGAGGCAACGAATAAGGCTCGCTGCAATACTGAGCAATCGCCTGCGCATCCGATTGAGACATTCCTGACACCGTATAATTAAGACAACTGTATGTCGGCTCACATAACGCTGCCTGAGCACTAAAGAGCGTCTCGCAATCTTTAAAAATCGCCTGG
>JAJXYP010000011.1 GCA_021780545.1 bacterium | reverse complement strand
CGGCTTTTTCAACGGTTGCGACCGGGTCGAAGCCGATGTTCGTCGCGAGGATGCTCGCGATTCCTGCGGCAAAAAATGCCGCCGCAAGGTCGAAGCGCTTTATTTTCCGGAGGACAAGGAAGCCGCCTCCGAGGACGAAGGGGAGCATTGGCAGATTGCCGCCAATCCACCAGCTGGCGTACTGGCCGATCACGAACGCCGTTGCGGCAACACCGAACGCGGCAGGATTGAAGAGGTGTTTTCTTCGGAATGCGATCAGGTATTTGGATGCCATCGCAAAAGCTGCGGCGGCGATGAGGAACCAGAAGCCGCCCTGATCGAGCGGCCATACCGAAATAGGCGTTATGATGAGCGCCAAAATGAGCGCCGTGATGAGCGATGACTCCGTATTTGTGGGGATTCGAAATAATCCGGCGATCGCACGGTTGATGCCCCAGCAGGAGGCGACAAGGATCAGGGCGGAAACGAGGAGAGCGGCGGGATTATACGGCATAATGCCGACCGCCCCGAAAATCGCCGCAACGCCAAGCAGGCCCGCGAGATAATAGAGGACAAGGCGGTACATCGTGATGCGGTTGAGGAAGGAATCAAGGTAATACATAGCGGTCGAATCCTGAGGTTTTGACTGCGGCTCCATCGGGAACGATCATGAATCCTTCGAGGCCGGGGATTGCTTCGATGAAGCGGATCGATTCTTTCCCCATCGCGAACGCGGCGGTCGCGAACCGATCGGCTTCGTAAACATTCTGCCCGATGACCGTCAAACTGACGATTTCGTTGGCGGGGAGGCCCGTTTTAGGATTATAGATATGCTCGCCGCGGATGTAAGTTCCCGAAGTCGCTATGCCGCATGACGGCGTTTTCATAAGGACGGTTTTTACGATTTCATTCTGATTGAACGGGTTTTTGATGCCGACGCGCCAGGATTCGCCGTCCGCATTATGGCCGCTGGTTTGAATGTCGCCGCCGGCGTCGACATAGAAGTCGCGGAAGCCGCGCTTGCCGGGGCCGCGGCGTTCGAGCAATTTTGACGCCTGGTAGATGGCCCAGCCTTTTACGATGCCGGAAGGATCGTATGATCCGTCGGGTTTCCGGATGTCGAAAAATCCCAGGGAGCGCTGTTTTGTTTCTTCGGCGAGCATGAAAATGACGCGCATGTCGTCGCTCCAGTCGGATTCCGGAAGCTCGCCGCGGTTGATTCGGGATATTTCACTCTCTGGTTTATACGTGCTGAAGGTCCGGTCGATGCCGATAAAATAGTCCAAAACGGCGGCAAGTTCTTTCGAGGTCGCGGACGCATCGACAATTTCAACCGATACCGGCATGCCCATCAGGAGGCGGGTTTCTTTCATTGGTGCTCGTAGGGTGAGATGTGCCGCCGGTTGCGGCGTTTCCGGTCCGCTGCCGCAGCTATTGTGTTGCCTGAGCGAGGGCTCCGGCGAGCGACTGGGCAAAGGCCTGGCTGGTCTGCGTTGCGCCCGAAATAATATCGATGTTTGCACTTTGCGCCGTCAGAGCTTCCTGTTGGAGCTGGGGAAGCGCCATTTGGCTTTCCTGTGTCGTATGGCCCGGCGCATCGGGATAGGCTGGCCAGGAAATATCCGTGATTTTGCCCTGGCTGATGGTGACGGCGACCTGCATGTCTCCGTATATGGCGTTCGTGATAGGGCCGGTGAAGGATCCATTCTTATAAGAGGGGGTTTGGCCGGCGATTCCCGTGGTTGATGGCGGCAAGGCGGAGATGCCGGAGCCCGAAGACCCCGATCCCTTCCCGAAAATATAGAGAATGGCAATAATGAGTATTGTCGCAGCTCCCCCAACCCAGCCCCAGATTTTCTTGGTCATATTGTTTTATACGAAGCAGACGGCGATTTTGTTCTGCGTCGATGTGGTACCATTATAAAGTACTTTTATGGAAACGGAAAAGAAATGGATTAGCTATCTCGTGGTCGCGCTTGCGGCTATTGCGCTTGCTGCATGGTTTGTCGCCTGGCTGGTGCGTCAGGCCTATCCGGAAGCTGCGCCGCAGCAGGCTGTCGCGGTTCCCGGTCAGCCGACGTATGCGGCGGCAGGACAGACAAGTCCGGGATTTCCCATGGAGCTGATTCTTGATCCGTCGGCGCAGACCGCGGAGGGATATGCGATCGCGTATTCGACGAGCACCAGCCAGCAGACGGCGGTGTTCTATTCGGCGAACAGCATGGCTGTGACATACGATATGTATCTTGCGTATTTCGTGAAGAATGGTTGGACGCTCGATAATACGCTGGACACCGGTACGTCGTCGCGGGGATTGTATGCGACCGAAGGTTCGTCGACGGCGGTCGGGGTCGCCATTGTCCCGCAGGGGAGCGGGTCGCGGGTGACCGTAAGTGATGTCGCCGCGCCGTAATTATTAATTCCACGACCATGTTTAAACGTCGATCGATGCCCGTTTCCGTCGGTTTCGCCGTTGCCGCAGTCGCATTGGCTGCGGCGGGTGCGGTTTTGAGCGGTTTGATGGCGTTGCCGCGGGCGTCGGGGCAGTCGACGTACGCCATCACCTGCCTCGCGCCGAACGTCGAAATCGGTCGGACCTTGTCGTGCTCGACGAATCTGCCGAATCCGCGCTGGACGGTCCTCTCGTCCGTCGGCGGAAGCATCTCGAGCGACGGAACATTTTCGGCGCCGTCATATTTGACGCCCGGCGGTTTCGGCGGTTACAGCGCGCCGGTGACGATCGAGGCTTCAAACGGGTCTTCGACGCTTTATCGGGCGGTGAACGTGTTTTATACCACGCCAAACCTGTCTTTTGTCTGTGCTCCGTCAAGCATCAATTTTACCCAGACATCGCAGTGCGCCGGAACAGTGACGGAGGATGGGTACCAAGTTCCCGCCGGCGCATACGCCGGAGCATTTTCGTTCTCGCTCGCAGCTGGATCGCCCGGTACGTTGTTGCCGGGTTTGGGCGGTC
Organism: bacterium; assembly: GCA_021780545.1. Classification (GTDB taxonomy): domain Bacteria; phylum Patescibacteriota; class Minisyncoccia; order UBA6257; family 2-01-FULL-56-20; genus JAJXYP01. The sequence goes on along the minus strand of JAJXYP010000011.1, from coordinate 1,112 downwards.
GCGCCGGCGCGACGTATGAAACGTACGTGCCGCCGACGGGACCGTTCGCCGGCACGATAACGGCTACAGTTGATGCGCGGTATGCCGATCCGGAAACCGGCCGCAATGCGGGGCTTGGATCGGCGCAGATCGCGGTGAGCGGTTCGACTTCCGCGGGCGGCAATGGTTCCGGCTCGAACGCGGTTCGGGTGACTGTTCTGCCCCAGAACGCCGTGCTTCAGCCGAACCAGACTCAGCAGTATACTGCGACCGTGACGGGCATTTCGAATCAGGCGGTCGCCTGGTCGGTTGTCTGCACCGGGAAATATACGCCGCCCTGCGGGACAATCGATTCCAGCGGACTTTTCACCGCGCCGCCGCAGAGTCCCTATGGGGCCGTAGGTACCATCGGAAATATGATTGTGTATGCGACGAGCGTTGCTAATCCGGATAAATTTGCTGATTCTTATGTAACCGTCGTAGAACCGGGAACGACTCGTTATGATTGCGCGGCGAATCGTTGCGTCGCGGGATCGGCATTCGGTTCGCTCGTTTCGTGCGAGGCCGTATGCGGCGTTGCAGGCGGCGGCGCAGCGAATGATATTTCTGTTTCGTCGACGAACGCGGTAACCGGCCAGCCCGTGGTTGCCGATTGGTCATTCATCAGTTATCCGGCTCCGCCGCTCGATCCGTGTCTGGCGGTTTACGGCGGCAGCTGCTCCGGAGTTTCCCAGTCGACTTACGCGATGCCGGCCGTTTCCGATTTTCCGGAAAATTATACGATTCAGGCTGGCGCGGCGGCGGATCCGGCGGGCCCGTATGTTTTTAAGGGTGTTTTTCCCGCGGTAAGCCAATCGTTGTCGCTTCTGAATCCGGCGGGCATCCATTTCAATATTGAATGGGATCCGGTCGCCGAAATGGCGGTGACGCCGTCCGCCGTCGCGCTCGGCGCTTCCGCAGCGGCGGAAACATTACTTGTCAAAGACACGGGCGCTCCGGGGTCCGGCATAACCTGGACGGTTGAACCGTCGTCTGTTTCATGGCTTTCGCTCGACGTTGCCGGCGGCTCGTCGCAGTGGAATCAACCGGGTGCCGTGACGGTTTCGGCGCAGACTGCGGGACTTGCCGATGGC
>JAJXYP010000076.1 GCA_021780545.1 bacterium | reverse complement strand
CCAAATGGGCTTCATAACAGGCTCCCTTTTTTTACCTTAATGTTACGATTTCAACGACGTCATTGACAATCTCGAATATTCGTGCTAACATATCGGCAGTGCGTTAAACGCGCTTGAAAGGTAAATATATGATTAAGGCATTTGAGATGTTGTTGGTTATAGCGGTGATCCTTGCGATCATCGCAAGAATGCGACAGAAGAAAGCTAAACAAAACGGCGAAATCGGGACGCCCCCTCATAGGCGCCCCACGTCTGATGGCGCGCCCCTCGGGCATGGCATCTCCAAATTCCTGCCACGGTCAATGACCGTCGATACGCCCGGAGTGTTCGGCGAGGGTAACAACAGTTACGCAAACGCCGTACGCAATCTGCTTTCGCAAACCTTCGGACCGTTCAACCCAGAAGAACTGGCACAGCAGGATAGTGCCTGGGAAGAATGGCTTGGCCTAAACCCAAATGGCCAGGAACCGCGCGATTTGCGCAACCTTCTTGATAGCGACATAAAAGGTGAATTTAAAGCGAGGGCGTTTACCATTCTGGCTCTGCCAGCTCTGCGTTTCTCTCCCTTCGCATGGAGGGAAAAACACCTCGAAGACTACAATGGAAGGACGGTAGAACTGGGGGCTTTTTCGGATAAACTCCGGGATTTCGCCTTCGGTCTCATTCGCATCAACGTGGACTTCATTCTTGCCACGCCGTTCGACGAGAAACCGCATCGCGCGCTTTTCGACTGCAACGATTACATCGCCCAGGCTCTCGCACTGCTGCCGGAAAACGATCCACGAGCGGCCGGCCTGTTCGACCGTTATCAAATCAACGATCTGATCGGCGGCCAGCGTACGAATTATAGCCCGTTCGAAGATATCCTCGGAAAGCCCGGGGTTCCGGAGAAGTGGAAAGTTCTTGCCGACCAGAAGATGCGAAACATCATAATGGCCCAGCAGACGGGACAAACAAATCCACGCCACAAATGGGAGGACGCGCTGGCGAGCTATATGTTCATTATCCAGACGCAACTGATCTACGGAGCGCTGCCGTACAGCGTCGAACTCTTCGCCTCGCAGATCGAGTTCGCGCTCGGCCTGCCGAAGATCGCTGACAAAGAAATCATCGACCCCAGACGGGCGCAAAAGATACTGAACAGCCTGGCTGGCGATAAGTGGAAAGATCTGCGCCATCGGATCGTCCGGTACGTGCTCCTCGAAAGCCACGCTCCGTCCTACTCTCGATTCACAATTTACAGCAGGGAGGACGCCATCACCGCGCGAAGCATGCTGCGATCATGTGGCGAAAATGACCCCGAAATCCGCGACCGAATCAACGAACTGTTTTCTGCCGCGAAACTTCGAGGCCAGGAGCTCCAGCGATCCGCGGCCGAACAACAAGCCAAAATTGATTCGGTCATGAACAAGATGAAATAACAAAGTTCAAATCGGCCGTTTCTATCATTCGAGCGCGTCCCAATGGCGCGCTCTTTTTACTCTCAAAACGTCCTTCTTTTCATCGACGCCAAAAAATTCTGCAGGGGCCGGCGAAACCAGGCCGGCAAAAACGAATATAAATACTGTATTCCGTTGAGCATAAAACCCCGGAAAAAGCCGGGGTACTCCCTGCGGTGCACAAAGATAAAGCTGAGAATCGTCCTGCTTTGCGCCCGGAGGTAAGCAAACGATTTATTCTCTCCCGAAAAGGTGTAGGCGGCAAAATATTCCGGGAAATTATAGAACGTACCGTAATTCCCCATGGTAAGCCAGAGATCCCAATCCTCCGCATATCGCCACCGCCCGTATCCGCCAACCCGGCGCGCGATATCGCTCCGAAACATCACGGTCGTATGTGAAAATGGATTAGCGGAAAGCGCTGCCCGGCGGATCTGGGCATCGGCCTCTTTCTTGAGAAACCGATACTGTTCACGGCCGGATATGTCCACCACCACCATGCCGCTTCCCGTAACAACGCAGTCCGGATGATGTTCCATGTAATCGAACTGTTTCCGCAGTTTTTCACCGTCGATCCAATAATCATCGTCATCAATTCGGGCAATATATCGTCCGCGGGCGGTAGCCAGACCCCGATTGAGCGTCTTCGAGATATCGGGATGAAAATTCGATTTGTTCCGTACTACGACGATCCGGTGGTCGCGGGCCGCAAGCTCGGCCGTCGTCTGCGGCGTATCATCGGTGGAAGCGTCATCCACAATAATCAGCTCCCAATTCGAGAAGCTTTGCGCCTGAACGCTCTCTACAGCCCGACGAAGTTGCGCCGACCTATTATACGTCGGCAGAATAATGCTTATTTCAGGCGTCTTTTTTGCATCCATAGCTGTATCCATTTGAGTGGCGGCGCCCAAGTCGCGGCCTTAGCATACCATAATTTCATACGATGACGGAGCAGGATCCAACGCATGCCCCAGCGACTCCGCTCTGCCGGCGACATACGTGCATTGAGCGATTCAAAAATACGCACCACGGTTTCCTTCCGCTGCACCTCGGACGACCAGCCATACGACAAGCTGTCATGGCGCATCCGGTACCTGCCGAGCGCTTCCGGTAAATAGCGGAATTCGATTCCGGCATATGCCAAACGCACCCAATACTCCCAATCCTCCGAACGGCGGTACGATTCGTCAAATAATCCCGCGCGCTCGATCGCCGACCGCCGGAGAACGACCGTCAGCGGATTAATGAAATTCATCCGGAGCAAATGCGGGAATACCTCACCCCCCGAATAATACCGGTAGGCGATATCGAAGGTCCGTCCGGGGTCGCCGTCATAGAAATGAACAGCCCGGCAATACGATACGCCGCATTCGGGATGCGCCGCAAGGTCGGCAACCTGCCGCTCGATCTTCCGCGGAAGAAATATGTCATCCGAATCGAGCAGCGCGATAAACTCGCCGCGGGCGCGGCGGATCCCGGCGTTGCGCGCCCCCGACAACCCGCGATTCTCCTGGCGCACGTATACGATTGCTCCCCGCTCCGCATAAGGACGGAGCACCGCCGACGTATCGTCGGTCGATCCGTCGTCAATCACGACAATTTCGATATTCGGGTACGTTTGCGCCAACGCCGATTCGACGGCTTCCCCCACGTACTTTCCCGCGTTATACGCGGGAATGATGATTGATGTTAAAGGTTCCATAATGCTTCTCGGTATGCACGCGCCGCGTCGCCCCAGGTGTGCCGTTCGGCCTCGGCGCGCGCTCCGGCTGCCAGCCGCGCGCGGGTATCCGCATCGACAAGCAGCCCTGCCAATCGATCCCTGAAAGCGGCCCGTTCATTAGGTTCGACCGGTATCAAATAGCCCGACACCCCGTCGCGGAAGAATTCCCCGCTGCCGCCGCTCGCAGAAACGATCGGCACCGTACCGGACGCCATCGCTTCAAGAATAACAGCCGCAGACGCGTCATTCAAACTCGGGAATACAAACGCCGCCGCCGAGGCCAAGAATGCCGCCACATCTTCGCGCGGCATGGACGGTATCCATTGGAAATTCTTGAGAGATTGGGCCGCCGCAAGAAAGTCCATCTCCGGCACGGCGCGGCCGACCGCGACAAACCGCGCCCGCGGAAAATCTTTCGCGAGCGAAATGAACAAATCCGGCCGCTTGCGGGCATGGAGCACACCAACGAATGCAACAATCGGGCAACTGAAATCTATGCCGTATTTTGCAGCCAGTCCGCCCTCATCCCTCCGCCGCGGATTGAAAAATTCGACATCGACGCCATTCAGGATGCTCAAGACCTTTTTTTCGGGGAAATACTGGCGCACGCTCCCGGCCGAAAACTCGGACGGACAAACGACGAGGTCTGCTTGCGAAAAAATAAGGCGCCGCAGAAACCAGGGCGTCCGCGTTTTCCATGGCGCCTGCCGGAACAAAACCGTATGAAAATTGATCGCGTAGCGGCTCCCCCGCGGGCGGGAAAAAACCAGAGATAATTCAGTCGGATAGCCGGTGCCCCAAAGAATGTCCGGTTTCCCCTTCCATAGAAAGGCCCACTTCGAGCCCGTGATGCGGCGCATAACGCCCTCTTCTCTGACCGCACCGGCCTGATAACACGCCAGCCCATCCGAATGTATCCGCCCGAAAACAGCCCTGTTGAAATTGTCG
>JAJXYP010000061.1 GCA_021780545.1 bacterium | reverse complement strand
CATCGTCGTCGCGGCCTTCGGTGTAGACGCGGATGAAGCCGTCAAAAGACACCACAAGTCCGGTGGCGCGGAAGGTTTCCTCGCCGGGCGTCTCCGCGCGGATATCGACCGAGGTTTGTTCGAGCACGGCTTCGCGCATCTGCGAGGCGATGGTCCGTTTCCAGATGAGATCGTAGAGCTTATCGGCGCCCCGCTCTTTGGCGCCGAGGCCGCGTCCGGACGTCAGCCGGAGATCGGTCGGTCGGATCGCTTCGTGTGCTTCCTGGGCTCCTTTGCTTTTTGTCGCATAGCGCCGCGGGGCGTCGAGCTGATAGGCCTTGCCGAATTCCGCGCCGATGACGTCGTGCGCCGCCGCGAGCGCGGATTCTGCGAGATTCACGCTGTCGGTGCGCATGTAGGTGATGTGGCCGTTTTCGTAGAGCCGCTGCGCGATCATCATCGTCTGCTTTGCCGAAAAGCCGAGTTTGCGCGCGGCTTCCTGCTGGAGCGTGGAGGTTGTGAAAGGAGGGGCGGGATTGCGGTGGACTTCCTTCACGGCGATGTTCAGGACGCGGTATGAAGCGCCCGTAAGGCGATCCAGGAATTCTTTCGCGGCGGTTTCGGTTTGGATGCCCATTTTTCCGAGAGCTTTGCCGTTCGCGGAGTGGAGGATTGCCGGGAATCGGCCGTTGGCGCCCGCTTTGCCGGCGGGAGAAAACGCGGCTTCCACTGTCCAGTATTCATCTTTAATAAATGCCTGGATGGCCCGTTCGCGCTCGACGACAAGCCGGACGGCGACGCTCTGCACGCGCCCGGCCGAGAGTCCGTATCGGATTTTGCGCCAGAGAAAGGGCGACAGTTCATAGCCGACAAGGCGATCGAGGACGCGCCGGGCCTGCTGGGCGTCAACCAGGCTGCGGTCGAGCGCCCGCGGATGTTTGAGCGCCGCGAGGATCGCATCTTTCGTGATTTCGTGGAAAGCGATCCGCTCGACGGACTTTTTTCCGTTTTCAAGATTGAGCGCCTGCATGAGATGCCAGGCGATCGCTTCGCCTTCGCGGTCTTCGTCGGTCGCGAGTATCACGCGGTTCGCTTTTTCTGCAAGCTGTTTTAGGCGGCTGACTACCGGCTCTGCCTTTTTGGGGATTTCGTATTTTGGCTCGAAATCGTGTTTGACGTCGATGCCGATTTTGCTTTTAGGAAGGTCGCGAATGTGCCCGAAGGACGATTCGACGGTGTAAGACTTGCCGATAAACCGACTGATGGTTTTTGCCTTGGTCGGTGATTCAACGATGACGAGATCCATAGTTACTCTATTATATAACCCGCGTCCGATTCCCGTACCATGTTTTTGAGCAGGAGGACGGAAAGCGCACGGTTCACGATTCGGGGTTCCAGTTTAGCCGTCTCGATTATTTTGTCAATGTCTGCCGGATCGGAAAAGCCGCGGAGGATGCGGAAAATAAGCATTTCCGGGCCGTTTGCCGCAAGATCGCCGAAACCGCCGGGCGTGCCAGGTTCGATGCCATAGGCAGCGAGGATATCCCCCGGTTTTGTCACAAGCTCCGCCCCTTGACGGATAAGCGCGTGCGACCCGAAAAAATTTGGATGTGCTATCGGACCGGGGATGACGAAGAGGTCGCGATTCTGTTCGCGGGCGTAGGCGGCGGTCGCGAGCGACCCCGAGCGCCTGGGCGCTTCGATGATAAGGACGCCGGCTGAGATGCCGCAGACAATACGGTTCCGCTCAAGAAATCGGGCGGGGTAGGGCGGCTGTCCCGGGGGATATTCTGATATGATCGAGCCGCCTTCAGCGAGGATGCGTCTGGCGAGAGGATCGTTTTCGCCGGGATAGAATCGGTCGAGGCCGCAGGCGAGCACGGCAACCGTGCGACCGCTGGCCGAAAGGCATCCCTGGTGCGCCGCCGCATCGATGCCGAGCGCGAGTCCGCTCGCAACAGTAACGCCCGCTTCGGCGAACTCACGGCCGAATTGCCGCGCCGCATCTTTTCCTTCCGTTGTGGCGCGACGGGTGCCGACGATTGAAATTGTCCGGTTGCCCAGGATGCCGCCGGGCGGCGATCCGAGGCAGTAGAGGGCGATCGGCGGATGATGGATTTCCCTGAGGAGGAGCGGAAAGTCAGGGTTTTCCAGGAAGACGATCCGTATGCCCGCCTCCGTAAGTTCGCGCCAGGCGGTGTCCGGATCCGGCGGCCGCGGGTCGCGCCCGGCGAGATAGGCGAAGGCGGATTTCCAGGGATGTTTTGCGCCATGGAACTGCGCCTGAAGTTTTCGCAGCTTGCCTGGATCTCCGCCGAGCGCCAACGCCACCGCATGGTAATATGCCGGTTCGTTTGTCACGGATTCATTTTACGGCGCGCGGTTTCCATCGCAAGAAATGGTTTAGAAATATTTAACCGGTGCGGGATCGGCGGCTGTCCCGCTCGGCGCGGACATCGGCAACGTTCCGCCCCCGCCATCTTACCGTGCCCGCGCCATCTGATATAATAGTGAGAACGATGTCCCAGCCGTTTCTTTCGATCATCATTCCCGCTTATCGGGAAGCGGAGCGCATTCCGGGGACCCTGCTCGACATGGACCGGCGGCTTGAGAGCGCCGGTTATTCGTATGAGATTGTCGTGGTGAACGACGGATCTCCCGATGCCACCGCCGACGTGGTCCGGAACCTGACGAAGCTTGTCAGGAATCTGAAGCTCATCGATCTCAAAGAGAATATGGGCAAGGGAGGGGCGGTGCGCCAGGGGATGCTTTTGTCCGCGGGCATGATACGGTTATTTGCCGACGCCGACAATTCGACTTCGATCGATCAGTTTGCCGCAATGATGCCGCTTTTTAAAGATGGGTTTGACGTGGTGATCGGATCACGGGCGGTTCCGGGCGCGAAGCTCGAGCCGCCGGAACCTTTCATTCGCCGACTGATTGGCTGGATGCTCAACCTTGCGATTCAAGCGCTCTTGCTGCCGGGCATTCACGACACTCAGTGTGGATTCAAGGCATTCACGCAGGACGCCGCTGAACGGATTTTCCGGGAATCACGCCTTTCGGGCTGGGGGTTTGATTTCGAGATCCTCTCGCTTGCGAAAAAAATGGGATATCGCATCAAGGAGGTTCCGGTTCGGTGGGTTGACGCCGCCGGCTCACATATGACACTGCAGGGAGGGTTGCAATTTGTCCGGGACATCCTTATAATTCGCTGGAGATTGTGGCGGGGCGGCTACGAGCCGAAACCACAAAATTAAGCCCCGACTCATCGCGTTATGTCGAAACAATACTTAACGAAAGAACGATTGGAGAGCCTGAAGGCCGAGCTTGAGGAGTTGAAAAACGTAAAGCGCAACGAGGTGGCGCAGCGTTTGCGTGCCGCGAAGGAATACGGCGACCTTTCGGAAAATTCCGAATACGCCGAGGCGCGCGATGAGCAGGCGAACGTGGAGGCCCGCATTTTCGAACTGGAAGAGCTGATGAAGGAAGCGGTAACGCTTGAAACCGGCGCGGGCGGCGACACGATCCGGGTGGGTTCCGTCGTGACGGTGCAGAAGGGCGAGAAGACGATGACGTATACGATTGTCGGTTCCTATGAGGCAAAGCCGGAAGAGGGCCGTATCTCTGACGAGTCGCCGCTCGGCAAGGCGTTCCTGGGGCGCAAGAAGGGCGAGGGCGTCAAAGTGACGACGCCTGGCGGCCCCGTTTCGTACGAGATTTTGAAGATCGAATAAAGGAGTGATATGATGGGGTCATGCTCGAGGATATCGTCAAAGAACGGCGGCGCAAGCTTGATTTGATTCGCGCGGCGGGCGTCGATCCGTATCCGGCGCGGGTCCGCCGCACCCATGCGATCGGAGGAGTTCTTGCGGAATTCGCCCCGCTCGAGGCGGCGGGCAAGCCGGTTTCCGTTGCCGGTCGTCTCATGGGCCTGCGCGATCAGGGCAAAATTATATTTGCCGACGTGGCCGATGAGAGCGGCCGGATTCAGGCGGTCCTGAAGAGCGATACGCTGCCGTCATTCGATCTTTGGCAGGCGTCCCTCGATGTCGGCGATTTTGTTTCCGTGACGGGGCCGCTCTTTAAAACGAAGAAAGGAGAGTCGAGTATCGAGGCGCGCGATTTCGAAATGGCGGCGAAGAGCTTGCTGCCGCT
>JAJXYP010000028.1:5022-16638 GCA_021780545.1 bacterium | reverse complement strand
GAACCAGCTTGCGGGAAATTCCGATTGGCAGTCGGTCATATATTTTCCCCCGAAAACGCCGAGCGCGAGCATTTGTTTCGGCGTCAGATCGGGTTTGAACGAAGGATTAAAACCGCTGCCTTCCGGAGCCGTTAATTTATAGCGATAGTTTTGCTGCATCAAATCGCGGACGACGATGGCTTTTCGGCGGATCATAGCGTAAAAAAAATGATGCGGCGCCGCGGCCGGGACTGGCGCGGCCTGTTTCGGTTAGCTCGGCTGCGATTGCCGCAGCGGCACTTCCCCGCGGATAATTTTCTTGCGGATCCAGAGATACCAGGGAAAGAAGATGATCCAGAATAAGAATATGAGAACGAATGTCCAAAACGGATTGTTGGCGATGCGGCTTTGGTACGTTTGCAGGCGGATCCGCGATGAATCGAGCGCGGCCAGGAACGCGGTTGCCGTGACGACGGCGATGGACCCATAGGGAATGGGCGCGCTTATCAAGATAAGCGTGAAAGCCGCAGCGAAGATGAAGATGGATTTCATGGTGTCAGTATAACAGAGAGAGGAGACGGGGATATTGACATATAAATCATTTAAATGTATTATTCTTTCGGTTCCAACCGCCGTTCGCGGCGAAAATTCAGAAGGAGAAACCTTATGAGGAAGTTGAGGGGGTCGTTATTCGACGAGCTCTTCCGCGTGCATTGTTGGCGCGCGGAGGATATAGGCGATCTTCAACGAAACTTTTTGGGGCGGCCGCTACGCATGCGGCTTCCGTGGTATCAGAGGCTGCGACGTTTTGACGCGTATGCCATCGCCACGGTTTTCGACGTGGAAATGGCGCTTGTCGATGCCGTCGGGGAGATCGACTCCAGTTCTGTTCCCAAGGATTATCGATTGTTCCGCGTGCGGGACGCTACCGGAGAGATTTTTGCGCTTTGGCACTGCGATCGTTTTAAGGCGGCGCAGGAAGGCCAGGCGCTCCAGGAGACGGATCGGGTAGACGTCAGTTTGGCTGTTTTTTTGACGGGCACTATCCCGATCATCGCGAGTGTTAGGAAATTCCGGCCTGGATCGACTCAGCGAAAGGGTCGGGGGAAACACGGCTATCTGAGCCCGATCCTGGACTCATGAGAGTCCCCGGTCTTCTCGATGAGGAATAGCCCCTTTCGCGTTAAAGGGGCTATTTTTTATGTCGCCACAGATTCTCGTCGGTGGCACGGCCCCGGCGAAACCGTTCCATAACCTTTTCATATTGCTGATATATCAAATCTATTGATTTATTATGGAAATAGGGTAGCATAAAAGTATGTCAAAATTTGAAAAAACTGGCGGTGCGGATGGCATACCGGAGGATATGCCCCTCAAGGGGACGATGGAAATGCTTGGGGTAAAGCCCGAGGTTGGCGAGAAAGGCGAAAAGGGCCGCGCTGAGGCGCCGGAGTCATATCGGGATATCGGAGAGAGGCGGTTGGCTGCGGCGGCAGAACGGGTGCGCGGCTTGGGCGGCAAAACAGGTTCTTTTATGGGGCGCGCCTGGGAGAAGGTAAAATCAATAGGTTCAAAAGTAAAAGAAGTCGGCAAAAGTACCCTGGTGTATACGCTTGCCGCGCCGGAAATGGCTCGCGATGCCCATGCTGCGGCCCGGGAGGGGGTGGCTGCGGGGACGGAGTATGTCGCGGCAAAAGGGAAGGCGGCGTATGAAGGCGCTAAGGATATTGGTTCGGCTGCGGCCTCGCGGGCGTTCGAAGGAATGGTTACGGTTTATGATAAATCAGCCGAGGGAGTCGTCTATGTCTCCGATCGGGCGAAGGCGGCATATGAGGGAGCGGTGAATTTCGGAAAAGAGAAAATGGCCAAACTCCGCGAACGGGCAGAAGATGCTCGCGGCATATTCCAGGCAGCGGTCGGCGAAGCGCGGCGCCGGCGGGCGGTGCGACTTGAGAGACAGGGCAATCGTGCCTATGAAGCCGCGCTTGAAAATTTGCGCCGCGCCCAGGATGCAGTCGCTACATTTGAAGGCCGCAGCGCCGAAGGAGCGGATTAATTTTTAATCATTTATTTATCCATGGATACAAAAGCTCTCGAACAATTAATAAATCAGATGCCGTTTGACGAGGCAGAAAAACAGTCGCTCCTCGGGGAGCTGGCCCGCGGTTCGGCGCCGGAGGTGCTGGCTAAAATGAAAGATTTACTTTCGGCGAAGGAACGGAAATTGAACGAAGATAATCCAGAGGCGGCAGCCGAACATGCGGCAGCCGATCGCGAATACGAAGAAGCTGTTGCGAAAGCAGCCGACGAGTTCGAAGCAACCATGAAGCAGATTGATGCGGAAGCCGACGAAGCGGGCCAGGAGATGCTGAAACAACTGGATCAGGTTCGCGCCGAGGAAATCAAGGATAGCATCTAGGGATAAGCCGGCGCCTTACCGGTGCGGGCATCCGGGCCAGCAGCACGGGCGGCGCATGCCTTCTTTCAGTTCCGAACATACCCGCTCGACGTGCTGTTTTCTGGTAGCCGATTTTTTTACGGAAATTGTCCAGCAAATCCACTCGCTGCGCGCGAGGGGCGTGATATCCTCCCATTTCGCAAGCGCTGCCGGATCAGCCGCGAGCGCCCGCCGCAAATCTGCGGGCAATCGATGAACGGCTCCGGAGGGAATCCGTTTTGCAGTCATAGTAACATCGTACTTCTTCTGCGCCGGGAGTCAAAACGGCGGAACGTCATTTCGGCCGCCGTTCGTTTATGCTATGGTTATGTCCATGGCGGATGACATGATAGACGAACCGATCATCCCGGCTGATCGCGCCGAAAGGGAAATCCACGAGGTTTTCGATATCACCCTGATTCTCAAGGGGATTCATGCGTCGGCGGAAATCCTCGGCGGTATCCTCCTCTATGCGGTAAGCGCCGAAAGCATCCTGCGCGTCGTCGATTTTTTCGTCGGTGTTGAGATCCGCGAAGATCCGCACGATTTTGTTGCGAACTACCTGTTGCATCTGGCGCAGAATTTCGGCGGGAGCGCGCAGTCATTCGCTGCGTTTTACCTCCTGTTTCACGGGATTTTGAACGCTTTCGTCGTCGTCGAACTCTGGCGGGAGAAGCTGTGGGCGTATCCGGTTTCGTTCGTTATCCTCGGCGGATTTATCGCCTACCAGCTGTATCTGCTCGCTTTCAGCTATTCATTCTGGATGGTGCTCTTCACGCTCCTCGACGTCGCCATCATCTTCCTCGTCTGGCACGAGTATGGAGTGCTGAAAAAGCGGCGGGGGATTTCATGAATCAACCATGAGCATAAAAGAAACTTTTCCGGCGCTTGCGGAACGGAATTTCCGGCTTTATTTTTATGCGCAGCTCATTTCGCTCGCGGGGACGTATCTCCAGAGCACCGCGCAGGGATGGCTGGTGTTTCAGCTGACCAATTCAGCGTTTTGGGTCGGGCTCGTATCCGCGCTCGCATTTTTCCCGACGTTCATCCTGGTGCTGTTCGGCGGCGCGCTGGTCGATCGACTGGATCGGCGGCGGATTCTCTATTTCACGCAGGTTGCCGCGATGGTGCTCGCGTTCCTGCTCGGGGCGCTCACGGTGCTGCACCGCGTGAACGTATTTGAAATCTGCATTCTGGCGCTGGCGCTCGGCGTGGTGAATGCGCTTGATACGCCGGCTCGTTCAGCGTTCATTCCTGAAATGATCGCTGACCGCGCCAATCTCGCGTCGGCCATTTCCATCAATTCGGGCATGGCAACGACAGCGATGGCGGTCGGGCCGGCCGTCGCCGGCATCCTGATTGCAGTGATCGGCATCGGCGGCACGTTCATCGTGAACGGCGGCACGTTCGTCGCGGTTCTGCTCGCGCTCTATGCGATGGATATCGAGCTGCGGGTGATTGAGGAGAAAGAGAAAGCGCACCCTGTGGTCATGATTAAAACTGGGATCCAGTATCTCGCATCGAATCGCGATCTCGTGTTCCTTACGGTGATTTCCGGCATCATGGCGTTCTTCGGCCGGGCATATAACGCGATATTGCCCGTGATCGCCGTGCAGTTTTACCACGGGGGAGCGGGAACGCTCGGGGCGCTGCTTGCGGCATTCGGCTTTGGCGCCGCCGCCGGCGCACTTATCCTTTCGGTCTATTCAAAAAAGATATCCACAAAATGGTTCGTCGCCGGGGGAAGCATTCTGGTCGGTTTGACGCTCGCGGCGCTTGCGTTCGCGGGAAACGTCATTGGCGGGTTTGCTTTGATTTTCGTGAACGGCTTCGCCTTCATTATTGAGGTGTCGATGATTGTCATCATCATTCAGCATGTCGTGCCCGATGCGCTGCGCGGACGGGCTTTGAGCATTTTTTATTTCGTCTATTTCGGCGGATATAGCCTGGGAAGTTTTGCCATCGGGTGGGCCGTGGATCAGTTCGGCCTTACGGTTTCGGTCGCCGCCTCCGGCACGGTTGCGCTGCTGGTCGGGATTGCTTTGGTTGCTGCACGGGAGAGGATTCCGGAACTTGAGTAGCGGCGGCCACCCCTGCTGTATTCATGGCGGTTGCGCCAATGCGACAATGAACAAGGCCGCCTCGGGTTGCGGGCGGCCTCTTTTAATGCGGGATTCATCGTGCCTTCTTTGCGGGGTAGTGTTCCAGCAACACCTCGCCCACAGGCGAAAGGCCCAGCCCTTTTCAACCGTGGCGCGAAGCTCGCTTTGATTGTAGACGATACAGCTCCATTCGATTGAATACGCCGACCTTACCTTTGCTTTATTGGAAATTCGATATCAATGGCGCAGGTGATGGCGAATTTTACATATTACCGAAATAGAACTAGCTATTCGCTGGTTCCCGCAGTGATGACTAATCCTCCTTCTCCTGTGGTTGCGCACGAGATGATGCTTAAGCACGGTACGGGAGTAGTGGGGTCGTAAAGGCCCAACCACCATGCTCCGAGCCTTAGGGAGTGATATTGATAAAAGAGAGGCGATGCCATCCAGGCATAGGAAGCAAAAATCGAAGCGGGAGCCGGAGATCCGATGCCCATCCATTCTCCCGCCGAGCAGGGGCAGGGAGTTGTAAAAAGAACCTGGCCGCCGAACGGAGTAAACCCTGAAGCGGACTGCGCCTGCGCGGACGTTCGAAAACCAAGCCAATGGAGCACGACATCAAACCAGGGTGCTTGTTTGGGGTGGGACGCCGAAATATTTTGAGTTGATTGGAAGAGTTGTGTTTGCGCGGCGTTTATGGTGGCGGAATATTCGGCATCATATTGACTAAGCTCACCTATGGTAGTTGCGCCACTCCTGACTCCGAGGGCTTTCTGGATGAGGTCGAGCGTTAATTCTTCAGATCCGATTACTTCCTTGTCGAGCGGGGCGATATTTATGTCAACGGCAACGCTCCGGAGAAACGTTATCTCCGCCTGCGCGATTTTTTGTTGATTGATCAGTGATTGGTAGGTGTTTGGCGTTCCATTTCCCGCGGTGATTTCCGAAACAAGCTCCGGAGTAAACAGCGGTGTGCCGCTCGCATCTTTTTCTCCGGCCGTAAACAGTGTTTTATCAACCGGAATATTGATGATGTTTTTACTGAAATATGCAAGATATGCGAGGGTGCTCGAAATACCTGATGAAGAAACGGTAATTTCCTGATCGCTTACCGCGGGCCACGGAAGAGTGGGGTTCCGGGATATGCTGTTGTTGGGGGTTGTGTTTGCGACGGCGGCCGGAGAGGGAGCAGGGGAGGCGGGGCTTGATGTGCCGGTGTTCCCGGTAGGATGCGGCGCGCTGACGGATCCGGCAGGGGTGATTTGATAGGCGTAGCTATTATTATGAGCTGACAGGAATGCGTTATGCGGCGCCGCGGGCGTAGCAATGCTCCTTGTTGTGGCCGATTGATTGTCAGTAGAAAGATTTTCCGGCGCGGCTTGCCACAAAAATATTTTGACCAGCAGGAATGTTAATAAAATCGCACCAAGAAGCAGAGCTCCGATTACTGAGGCAAGCTTTATCTTTGTCATTCTTATCATTATAGCAAGATCGGCGCCCGGCGGAGTTAATTTTCGTATAAAACAAAACATTAACTCGAGCCGCGGAGATAATCTGGATAGTTTCTAGTCAGAGCCTGGCTTGGATCGCTTCTTTTCGGGGTGATTGATAGTATATATGGAGATGCTATAATGCACTCAGCAATTTAGGGCAATATGGAGTTCACTTCATGTAAATTCCAGAAAGGAAAGAGATCATGTCCTTCCATACCCCCGATTTTGATATCCCGCGGGCTAAGCTTAACCCGCAGGAAGAACGGGTAGTTACGAAAATCAAAGAGCTTCGGAAACGCATCAGCTCAATTAATGGCGAGATCGCCAAACTCAATAATGAGCGCGAAGAGTTGGTCCGCGCCGTTGAAACGCAGCAAAAAAAATGCCGGCACCAGAATGTTACTTACAAAGAAGGTGGATACGACATACCCCTCTGGGTCTGCGATGACTGTGGCAAGGCGAAACGGGCGTAGCTAAACGAGGATCCGTCCCGTATTTTGGGCAATGCAGGGCGGCGCTGACGGGGAACAATAAGTCAGTAGGGGCGCATCAGCAATGGTGCGCCTGTTTTTTTGAATGTATGAACATAGTAAACAATTCGGAAATACTGAACCGATTTTTCGCAACTATGCCGGGATGATTTTGAAAAGCGCCCTATCAAGCCTGTTCAGAAATGGAAATTCCCCAATCGAATGAAAATATTTTTGTCTTTACACCAGAAACCGACCCTGCGGAATGGTTGCGTGAATTACCGTATTACTTTCAGTAATGCTTCGGGCGTATCCACTGCAGCAAGGGGCTTGCCCAGCTCTAGGTTTTCTTTGGGTTGATATCCCCATGTGACTGCAATGGTTTCGATGCCAACATGATGAGCTTCTTTAATATCACCTAGAGTATCCGTCACGAAAAAGCATTCAGTTGGAGGTATGCCATATTTATCGAGTGCTGCCTCGATTTTTTTGATTTTGCTGGTGTGGACATCGTTACCCATGATTTCGGTGAAACAATGATCGAGGTCGTGGAGTTTGAGATATTTCAAAATGAGATCGGTAACAGTTGAAGAAACAATGATGAGGCGGAATTCTTTTGCGAGTGTTTGAACAACTTCTTTCATATTTGGAAAAACGGGGCATTGCATGAGGCGTGGCCCATATTCTTCGAAGAAGTGGACATCTGTGCGAGGTTCATTGGTGGCTATGCTTTTCTCTACTGCTTCGTTGATGTTGCCATCGAATCTGTGTATGTACATCTCACGATCCATGTGCGGATGAACCATTTGGCTCACAGTAAAAGCAGCCGAAAAAGAATCGGCAATCACTCCATCAAAGTCAAAGAATACCAAACTCTTTTTATTAGGCATAAGGTAATTATATCACGCGCGCTGTGCGCATCGCGCAAAAATTTTTCTGAAAATGATTTAGTTTCTCCTCTCGTGGAAGCGGGCGGACCAAGACGGAACTCGGGAAATATCTCCAGATTTGGGTTCGTCGGATCGTTTATGAAATCTTCCCTCTCCGCCAATCACTCGTTGGTGTTCGTCCCTGTCGGCTCGACTTCGCTCGCGGCGGCGGGGTAGCTATACATGGACACAAACAAAAAACGGCGGCCGTGCCCCTTGAGGGACGGTCGCCGTGACAGCTGAAATCAACGGTTTCACTCGCGCGGCAATGGTCACGATCCTAACGCACCGAGAATGATAGCGACCAATGCCGCAATAAAGAACTGCGCCCAGTCGAAGAAGCCTTCGGATGGGCGGACGGGATTATAGGCGAGAGCGTCAGACGTGTTGTCGATATCGTCATAGCCGCAGTGCTGCGCTATCAGAATTTTATGTTCCAGTTCGTCACTTTCCTTCGCGAGCTTGGCGTCTAGCTGGTCAATGGCCGCGCGACGGAGCTTTACCGTCTGCTCGTCTTGCTGGTCATTCGATCCTACTCCGTCAAAGAGCGCTTTCTTGGCGGCATCAAGCAGCTTCTCGTCTTTATCCAATGTCACCGCCCAATCGTGAAGGCGATTGTCGACGATTCGGCGGCGCACTTCGAATTCGTCACCACCGACTATTTCGACCGCAGGGATATTGAAGGTCGCCACAAACTCAGCGTCTTCTTTCCGGTCTTCTTCAGCGATGAATCCCGAAAACGATTCCACGAGCCAGCCAGCCATGCAAAGCATGATGGCAAAACAAGCGCAACCGAAAATTTCTCTATAGCGATAGTGATGTTCCACGAGCCCCTCCTGGAAAAGATGATATCACAAAGGATTTTCGGCGTCAAAAAAGCGTGTCAGCCCAATACGTATTGATGCTAGCGGAATCCCAACAACAATGAACGGTGGACTTAGTGCGGCAAGATCGAGTGAATAAAGTCGAGGCCGATCACGCCAGCAAGAGCGATCAAGGGATACAGTACATATTTCCACTGTCGTGATAGGTGGCTCTTGCGAAATATAATTTTGAGAATTATGAAATATACGATCGAAAGGAAGAGCGCCATGGGCGCAAATAAAATTATGAACGGGATAAAAATCAATCCAGCGAAGGAGTCTCCTGTCTTGGCCGTAGCGAAATACAAGAAGAACAGAAACAATGTGGCGAATGCGAGGATAATGCTCAATAGATATAAGAAGAAAGTATCAATTGTCAGCTCAAGTTTTGATTCTTGATCCATGGGGAAATTATAGCAGGCGGAACTTATCGGGTCCAACCGGGATTCGATTTTCTATGGCCGGGGAGAATGATCGGGAAAAAGGATTTGGGGGCGCTTCTGTAGTTCTTTTCTTGAGGCCGGTGGGCACTTGCCGTCTTTGGTTTATGGGGGGGGGTGGAAGCGGGCGGAGTCGAACCGCCGTCCAGGGCGAATCGCCCGGATGTTCTACAAGCTTAGTTTTCGGCAGAGGCCCCGGAGGGCTTCAAAACGGAAACAAATTTGGTCCTAGGTTTAGCCGCGTCCGTGGACCGCGGTGGTGCGGCGATCCTCAATTGTGACACCGGTGATCCGCTATGAGGCGTCGCGGGCCGATGCCGGCTTAGGCGAAAGCGAAAGCCGGAGCTGCAACTTTATTGTTGGCAGTTTGAATTTTGGTCGGATTAGCGAGGCGGCCGGCTCGGCTTGCCATCCGGGAGACGCAGCCCTGTCAAAACCGATGCGCTCCCCGGGCGTGCCGTGGCACGTGGCATAAGAGTACCACAAAATTATAAAAGAAGCAACTAGCCGCGTCTGTCTTATTCGGTTCTGATCTTCTGCACGTTGGCCCGCTTCAACAGTTCTTCGCGGAGCCATTCGGCAAGGTCTTTATCGAGCGCCGGCAGGACGCCCTCGGATTCGCCGGATTCGGTGCTCGGTTTTTCGTCTTCGTGTCCGGCGGTGAGGATGATGATGCGGCTCAATCCGACCATCTGGAATGCGAGGCTCCGGTCGATGTCGACGTCCTGGATCTGCCGATAAGGGATGGAAATTTCTTCCTTTTCGAGGACGCCGCGCTTGATCTTGAGCGCGTCTTCGTCGAGCGAGAATTGGTAGTTCTTATAGATGAGCCACGAAACCAGGAAGGCAAGCAGGGCGAATACGATGAAGAGCGCGAGGAGCCCCCAGGCGGCCAGAATGAGATAGCGGTTCAGCTGTGGAACGGGTATCTGCGCGACGAAGGGCTGCGCTTGCACGATGAAGAGCGCGATGGAAAGGAGCAGCAGGACGAGCGCCGCCTGGCAGCGTTCGAAAATGAAGAGGGCGAACGTTTTATTGCCGAGCGTTCGGTATGGGGTGTTGGGCCCGATGCCGCCGCCGGGTCCGGCAGCGACCGCTTCCGGGGGTTTCCCAGGCCCTCCGCCTTGATCATTGTTCATGGTTTCATCATAGCAGAGTGCTTGCGACCCGGCCAGATATGCCGTACTATGAGTTCATAGGAAGATCATAAGCCATGAACCGGAGCGGTTTTATACCACCGTCACTATTCTGAAACCGAAAATCAACAATCAAATAACGGCGTCCGAATTGCGGGTGATCGGCGAACAGGGCGAGAACATCGGTGTTTTGCCGCGCGAAAAGGCGCTGGCTTTGGCGCGCCCTGACGACGGCGTTGATCTTATCGAGATTTCCCCGAACGCCAAGCCGCCGGTTGTCCGGCTGATGAACTACGACAAGTTCCGCTACGAGGAGGATAAGCGGGAAAAAAAGGAACGGCTCGCGCAGAAGGGGGCTGGGATAAAACATGTGCAGATTACCGCGCGGGCGGCGCAAAATGATTTAATGGTCAAGGTGCGCCAGGTCGAAAAGTTTTTCGCGGACGGGCATCCGGTCGAGGTTAATCTCCGGCTTCGCGGCCGGGAGAAGGCGAATCGCGCCTGGGCGATGGAGAAGTTGAACGAGTTTCTCAAGCTTCTGCCGGTGGAATACCGCAAGCTTACCGAACCGAAATTCAGCGGAAACGGACCCGGCATCCAGATTGCGAAAAAATGAAAACCGGCGGGAAGCTGCCGCAGGTTCGGCCTCTGTTTGCATTCTCCCGCGGCTCGTGCTATCCTTATTTCCATTATGGCTGCGTCAAAAAGCTTGCTGAAGCGGATCCGGATTACGAAAAACGGAAAGATTGTCCGTCGCCCGATGGCGGTGAGTCATTTCCGCACCCGTTCGAATCAGAAGGCAATTCGCGGCAAGCGAAAGACGCTTGCGCTTGATTATCCGTTGAAGAAAATCGTGAATTACTAATCATCCATGTCCCGCGTCAAAAGAGGAACCATCGCCCATAAGCGCCGCGAAAAAGTCCTGAAATATACGAAGGGCTATCGGTGGAGTCGGAAGTCGAAGGAACGGGCCGCCAAGGAGGCGTTGCTTCATGCGTGGACGCATGCGTTCCGCGGCCGGAAGGAGAAAAAGCGTAACTATCGCGCGCTTTGGAACGTAAAAATCGGCGCGGCGACGCGCGCCGAAGGGATGAATTACAGCACGTTTATCGCGGCGCTGAAGAAGGGCAAAATCGATCTTGACCGTAAGATTCTGGCGGATCTCGCCGAGCACGAATCGGAGGTTTTTAAGCAGGTGGTCGCAAAAGTGAAGTAAACAAAAAGCCCCGCTGAAGCGGGGCTTTTTGTTGTGCGTCCGGATTAATTATGTCGGAATATGCTTCTGTCTCCGCCTTGGTTATTCCCCGGCGGGGCGTCGGGAGTTGGCAGGATGATTCTGGGCGCGGGGTTCGCGCCGTGGCCGCAGGAATTCGAACGCCTGGCGGAGCACTTTTTGGCTGTCGCGGTATTTGCCGAGGATTTTCGAGGCGTCGCGGTAAGTGAACCAGCCATAGCCGTGATGCTCCTCGGATATTTTTACGTCGCGGGTCCGGGTTTCCGCCAGGAAGAAAATGACGATTTTGAATATATGCTGTCCGTTCCGCCGGAAGGCGAACCGTTCATAGGCCTTGAAGTTCCGGATGGGCCGGAGATCCTCGGTGCGGATGCCCGCTTCTTCTTCCGTTTCCCGAAGCGCTGCTTCGAGATCCTGTTCCTCTCGTTCGATGTGTCCCTTCGGAAAATTCCAGTAGCTGCCGCCGTGGTAGAGGATGAGGAGTTTCAGGCCTTCCGAGGTCCGGCGGAAGAAGGTGACACCGGCTGAAATCT
>JAJXYP010000028.1:0-5012 GCA_021780545.1 bacterium | reverse complement strand
TCTCGCGGGCCATCGGTTTTCGGTCTTTTATTGCTTCCCGGTGGGTCGGTTCTATAGGCATGGTGTATATGGTGTATGAAGATAATACGACGGACGATAATTGATAATTGCGCGGATAGCCGAGCGCTACCTATGATATCACAAATTGCTATTTCAGGCACCGCAGCATGGCATCGGCGGATCGGGTGTTGATTATGTCTTTTTTTTCAGCCCAGCCCCGCCGCGCCTGGGCGATTCCGTACTCGAGGTGATCGTAATGGCGCGAGTGGTGGGCGTCCGAATCGATGGAGAGCTTTACGCCCGCCGCCGTGCATTGCCGGACGTATTCGTCCCTAAGATCCGACCGTTCCGGGAATGCATTTATCTCGAGGACGGTTTTTGTCCGCCGCGCCTCGGCGATAATCGCTTCCATGTCGAGGTCGATCGCTTCCCGGCGGTTGATGATTCGTCCGGTCGGATGGAATAGGATATCGACGTGCGGGTTGCCGATGGCGCGCAGGACGCGGGCGGTCTGTTCGGTGCGGGGGAGGGTGAAATGCGAGTGCACTGATACACCGGTGACGTCGAGCTTGGCGAGAATTTCGTCGGGCAAATCAAGAGATCCGTCTTTCAGGATGTCGCATTCGGTGCCCTTGAGGATGGTAATTTTCCCGCGGAGCTTTTTTTGCACGCGGTCGATTTCCGCCCATTGCTTCACGATTCGTTTTTCATCGAGACCGTGCGTCATCGCGAGCCGTTTCGTGTGATCCGTGATGGCTATATAAGAGAGGCCTCGCGCGGCAGCCTGCCGCGCCATTGACTCGATTGACTCCGCGCCGTCTGTCCAGTCGGTTTGGACCTGGAGATCGCCCTGCAGGTCGCTATACCCCACGAGCTTTGGCAGGGCGTGCCGGCGCGCCGCCTCGATTTCCCCGGTATTTTCCCGCAGCTCCGGTTCGATATAATCCATGCCGAACGCCCGATAGATTTCTTCTTCGGTCCGCCCGGCGATCCGCTGCTCCCCGCCGGTTGCGCCAGTTCCGGCTTTGAAAAGTCCGTATTCGTTTAGTTTCCATCCTTTCGCGACGGCGATTCTGCGGAGCGCGACGTTATGGTCTTTGGAACCGGTGAAATAGTTAAGCGCGGCGCCGTAGGATTCGGGAGCCACAACGCGAAGGTCGACATTGAGGCCGGAGCGGAGCTTGATGGACGACTTCGTTGCGCCGTGCGCGATGACGCTCACGACGCCCGGCGTTGAAACGAACGCTTCCATGATCGCATCGGGCTGTTTCGAAACCGCGAGAAGATCGGCGTCGCCGATGGTGTCGCGTCGGCGCCGCGCGGAGCCGGCAATCGTGACGCGTTGCGCGCCCGGAACGGCCGCGAGGCGTTCCTGGATATCCCTGATTTGGGGCATGGCGTAGCCCAAGATGAACCGCTGCCCTCCGCCCGCGCCGCCGGTCGCGCTCTGCTTCGCGAAACCGATCGATTTCAGGATTTTTTCCTCGCTTTTTTCGCCGAATCCCTCGATGCCGGCGATTTTTCCGGATTTTGCGGCGCGTTCGAGTTCATCGATCGTGCGGACGCCGAGCTTCTGATATAATTTCTTAACTGACTTCGGGCCTAGCCCCTCAATTCGGGAAAGTTCGGAAAGATCAACCGGCGTTTTCCGTTTCAGCTCCTCGTAATATTTTATCCGTCCCGTCGTGACGAACTCCCCGATTTTTTCGGCGATTGAAGCGCCGACGCCCGGAATCGCTTCGAGCGCTTTTACTCCGCCTTTCCGATAGGCGGCCGCAACTTCTTCTTCAAGGCCGTCGATTGCGAGCGCTGCTTTTTCGTATGCGCGCGGCTTAAAGGGAACGTCCTGCATTGCGAGATATTCGCCGATTCCGCGCAGTATTGCGGCGACGGCCTGATTCGAGGTTTCGGCTGCCGGCATGATGATTACTACATTCCCAGTTCGGGTTCTTTATGCGCTGCTTCCGGGGGCAGCGGAGCCGCCGCCCGAGTCGGTTTTGGCAGAATGAGGTCCGGCGCGGCGATGAGCACGAACGCCGCAATGAACGAGAGGATTCCCGTCATGATAAAGACGGCGGTGAAGCCCCATATTTCCGCCGTCAGTCCGCCGAGGAGCCCTGTGATGCCGGAAGCGATGCCGATGGCGACGCTGTCGAGCGACCAGTCGAATGCAATGCGGTCCTTGTCGAGGTGCCGCGAGAAGATGGCGGGCCATGACGCCGAATAGAGCGCGAAAGCGGCGGCATGGACGGCCTGGATGACGTAGATCGCGGCGATGGACCGCGCGGCGGCGAAAGCCATCGCGGAGAATCCTGCAAGAATCAGGCCGCCGACAAGGGCGATGTAGGCGGTTTTTTCGCCGTCGTTCGTCCGGTCAAGCCGGTTGGCGATCGGGATCTGGAGCAGCGATTTGGAAATCCAGTAGATTGCGGCGGTCCAGCCAACCGTGACGAGGTTGGACCCCGGAATTTGCTGCACCACGAAGACGGCGAACACCGGATCGAGGAAGCCCCATCCGGCAAGCAGGAAGAAGTCGGAGATGACGAAATATTTGACGAGCCGGCCCACTTTGATGTCGATGTTGACCCTGATTTTCATAATTCAAGTATATCATCTATGATGATGGCGGCTGATGCGTCCGTTCGCGGCGCACCCGGTGGCTGAGGTGGCGGAATTGGCAGACGCGCAGGGCTTAGGACCCTGTGGGGTTCAAATCCCGTGAGAGTTCAAGTCTCTCCCTCAGCACATCATTGCAAAATTGGTCGGTTTCGGCAGTTTTGCAATAACTTCATACGTCGGTTTGAACCGAAAATCCTGAACGATTTTGTTTTGGATGAAAAAGTTCCAGAGCAGCTCCCGGAGCAATTTCTGGTATGGTACAATTATAATAAAGAAATGGCTTCCCAAGAGCTTGCGGACTATGTGAAAGAGCGGCGCGGGGAAGGTTTTGGCGATGATAACATTCGGACGGTGCTTTTGAATGCGGGATATGCCAAAAACACGATTGAGGAGGCATTGAATACGGCTCCCGTAACTTCAACATCCCTTCAAAGCCAGACGTTGAGGCAAAATATTCCAAATATGAGTCCGCAAGCGGGCAGCGGCTCCGGTTCATCGCAACCGCCAACCGGCAACGCTCAAAATTCTAATTTCGGCAATGAGCCGCCAAAAATTCCGTTCGGTGTCAAATTTATTGCCGTTATTTATTACTTCGCGGCAGTAATTGGTATTTTGGTTGGTGGGATTGGGGCGGTCATCGGGCCTTCTGATATTGGAGGAAGAATTACCAGCATCGCCTTTTTGGTTTTGGGTCTGATGGCGTTCTATGTAATGCGGGAGCTGCTTCGCGGCAGGAACTGGGCGCGCCTGGTCCTTATTTTTGGAGGTGTGGGTGCTATCGCAAGTTTCCTTATCAGATTTTTATTAAACATCGGCGGATTATTTGCGGCAGCTCCTGCCATCAGTGGCTTTACAGCGGCTCAATTTTCCATTTTATTCGTCGCGTTATTCATCAGCATCATTCCTGCCCTTTGGTCGATTTTTATCGCGAGCTATTTATTTTTCAGTAAACGAGTTAGGGCGGTTTATCAAGACCCTTCGGCGCAGGCTGGAATGCCGGGCAAACTGATCGGGTTTTTAATCGCTGGTATAGGTATCGGTGTTTTCTTGGCAATTCTTTATATGTTCAGTCCTCCTCCGCAGACCGGAATGTCTAATTCGACCAGTCAAAATGTTTCGAGTACGCAACAAAATAATCCGATTGCGTCGGCGACATCGTCAGCTCAATTTACATTTACTTCGCCCGTGGGTGGGGAACAGTGGCAACAAGGATCGACGCAGACCATTTCTTGGTCTGGAGGCCCCAACTACGACAATATGGGTCTGGCGCTTGATATTACCGATAAAACTCTCGGAGCCGATTTCCAATATCAATCTATCAGCACGGACCCTATTAACCAAAAGTCGGGATCGTTTACGTGGAATATCCCGTATTCAATTAAGCCGGGGCAGTATAAAGTGGCGGCTTGCCTCTCTAATAATTTGGGAGGTGGATCAACGACGGTTTGCCATACGGTAACTAGTGGAGTGATTTCAATTATTGCCGGATCAACAAAGCCGACAGTAACGTTAAGTAATTTTAAAAATGGCGACACGCTCATCAAGGGGAAAACATATACGCTGACATGGACGACCAATTTCTCTGCGCAGGGTAAGAGCGTGCTTATCGCCTTTACCAAAGGAACTCTCCAAAGTCAAAGCGTTGATTCTATCATTAGCTGGATTCGTGGTTCTGCCAATATGAACGATCCCTTGCCGCAAACAGATGGTGGCATTAGTTGGACTGTACCCGTTAGTGTTCCCGACGCGAACAATTATGCGATTATGATTATGGTAGGAGCGGATTCGCAGCACCCCTATGGCGTAGCGGAACAATATATTTATCCTTTAACGATTTCAAATTAACGCGAAAGGTCGCATACAGAATTAATACTTATGAGTAGAACTTGGAAAGTTATTTTATGGACGGTGGTTGCCATCGTAGCTGTTTTTCTTCTCGCGCTTTGGGTGAAAATGCGATACGAGTATTTAATAGGATGAAGATGATCGGGTAAATGTTATCTTTGATTTTTCTCGGCGTGGTAGCGGCTCTGCCTATCGCGGCAGTGTTTGTTTTCTTCGTGACGCTTGCCGGGAAAATGCTCGGAGCTCAACTTCGGGCGCAACAAAAATTTAAGCAAGATTTCGCAGCGGCGAATGGCTATACCTATTCTCCGAAGCGAGAACTGGATGGGCTTGATGGTGCGCTGTTCCATATCGGCTACGACAAATCAGCAACAGACGTGGTAAGCGGAACATACGATGGATACCCCGCATCGCTTTTCACTTATATCTATGCGACGCCCGGGGGGGAATCTGACTACGTCCATTTTTATACCGTACTTGAATTAGAATTTGACACGTCAATGCCCGACATCCTTCTTGAAAATAAAGAAAGCACTTTGTGAGAACCA
>JAJXYP010000029.1 GCA_021780545.1 bacterium | reverse complement strand
AAAATCCATAAGAGTGATGGAGCAGATATTCGTACGCATTCTGACGCAGCCGCGCCATCACATTGGCCTCAAAATCATTCAACACATAGAAACCGATGCGGAACGCCAGCCATCCCGCGGCGTGGAGCACGAGGATGATGAGAATGAAATGGACGAGTTCCGGCACCGCCGCCGGGCGGGGCATGCCAGACGAAACCACGTCGAAAAATGCTTTATAATAGAGCGGCGCAATCAACGGTAGCACGGTGGCGACGACATAAGCCGCAACCGAAACCCAAAACGCCAACCGCTGAGGCCTCATGGCGCGCCAATATACCTGAATGATTTCAGAAATTGACGCCTTCCTCGATTCGAATTTCTCGTGTTCGGGCATGCCGGAATAGTATCATCAAAAAACTGCGGAGCAACAGAAATCAACCAGATACCTCCTTCTCTTTGCTACAACGTCAGACAATAATACGGCGGGGCGCAGGAGCGCAGTCCGGTCACGCGATATCCGGCGAGCGATAGCGGAATATATCCCTGAAAAACGCTGTCGGTAACGCTTTCCATCTTGGCGGCCATAATATAATTCTGCGCGCCGGCGTCGGTCCCGTAAAAATACGTCGCACCCGAAACGGGATCATTCGGCACCGACGGCACGATACCGGATCCAACAAGGGAAGCCGTCAGCGCTGACCAGGTGGAAATACGCTGCGGCGCCCGCGGGCAGATTCCTCCGATAATCGCACCACCCGGATAGTAACCGCATTTCTGGAAATAGAGCTCGGCCGCATTCTGCGCCACGTAGAGGTCTGAGGCGCGCCGCGCATCAGAAGTGTTTGCCATGACGTTCGGGTATGCACCGCCGAGCGATGTATTCAAAATACTGCTCCAATCGCTCGCCCCGACAGGCGCTACGATATCCTGCGGCTGATTGATCGCGGTATAGGTTGTGGTCGCAGTTACCGATGCCGCGACATCAAGCGTCGGCGAACTGGTGGCATAGTTCAGGTTCAAAGAAAGCTGATGGATGAAGTAATCGTCCTTCCCGATCCACAGATCGCCGCCCATGCTCTTCAGGCCATCAATGAATCCGTCGATCGCCGCCTCGCCTTGCGCTGTCGTCGATGCGTCGGCCGTATGAAGTCCGGCCAGGAACGCGTGCGCCAGATCCTTTAGTCCCTGCTGATCGATCGAGTATTGGAAATGATATGCCGGCACGCCGTCCACGCTCCCATCCGGCAGCGTATCCGTCATCTTCACCGATTCCCGAACCGCGGCGGCAATGTTGCTCTGATCCTGCGCCGTAAAGGTAGTGGTGGGCAGAGCAAGCGTCTGTCCCATCGGGAACGTTTGCGTAGAACTCGAAAGACCGAACTGGATCCATTTGTTTTCGTAGGGCGTCGCGTCAAAAAACCCGAGGTTGGGAAGATTTTCCATCCGGACGTAAACCGTATTTCCGATCAACCGGACTTCGGCGCCAGCTGAAATCATGAAGTTCTGCGCCGCGCCGCCCAAGACGAACGACAGGTGTTCATCAGATTTATGGTTCTGCGGGTCGCTGTTATCGAACGATCCGCTCGCATTTGCCGTCAGGGAAAATGTCGACGAACCCGATCCGGCAGCCATTGCCATCAGCGGATTCGGCATTGCAGCCATCGCTCCCGGCACGGCAGCCGGTGACTGCGGTGGATGATAATCGATCTGCGCCTCGATCGATAATGATTGCGTGGTCTCCGCGGAAACCATCTTCGGAAGATTCTGTATGACCTCCGCCATCACCTGATCCGGCGAAGGCCGGTTTGCCACAACCAGGAAATAGTATGCCGAAGCGCCTCCAGCGATGACGAGAAGCGCCGCTGCCGCAATGATAATCGCGGCAACCGGCGGACGGCGGCGCGAAGGCGATGAACCGCCTGCCGCGACCACAGGATCAGCCGTAGGAGAATTTACCGCAGCAATACTTGCCATCGGCGTTTGTGCTACCGGTGTCGAAACCGCCACTGCCGCGGGCGCCGTTTTACCAACAGCGAGGGCGTCTTTAATATCCGACGTCGAATAGCCGGCGCTCTGGAGAATGGTTGTGATTTTATCGTCGCTAAAACCGTCAGCGCGGCGAGCGGCAATGTAATCGACGAGCTCTTTCGTCGCCATATAAAAAGTATACCACAACGCAAAGCCACCAATGACGAGACATCGAGACGCGCGGGACATAAGGATGAAAAACAGCCCCTCGTTGGAGCTGTTTTTCATCCTTAAAATCAAAGGACGTCAGTTCAATTTCACGTCATCACTAACCAGAAGGGTGCCGCCGCTGGAGTTAATCCAGACGGAAAAAGTCGAAGGCGCCGGGGCTGTAAAATTGTAGTGCCAGCTTCCCGAACCCGCGCTATCCGTCGTGAACGTAAATGGCACCGTACCGGCAAGCTGACCGGGCCAGCCCGACGTGCCGTTTGCCGGCCGCGCCGATCCGCTGGTCGTCGACCAGGTGCTATTTCCACCTTCCGTGCCGGTTTCGTTCCATGTGCCAGTCATCGCCCCTGTCGCGCCAACCGTGCCGGTGAACGTCCGAATGCCCTGAATTGATCCGCCGCCGTAATCAACCGAGAAGGTTACCGTATTGCCGGTAACAAATCCGCTGACCGCGAGCGGACCCGGGCGATCCGGGTCGTAGAGCGATCCTGTGATCGCGCTGCCCGACTGCGAAAGCGTCAGGTTGTAATCATAATGGTTGCCCTCGAAAAGAACATCCATCATATACGTACCCGAAACATTCGCCATATGGTACGGCATCCACGGGTTCGAAAGATACACCGTGTACGTCGTATCGGGATGCAGCCCGTTCATCACTCCCGTGACGGCCGCGCCGACCTTGCCGTTCGGCTGATTCACGATGAGCTTCGACGCTGTGTCCGAACCCGGGATGTCAAACGAACCATACGGAGGAACCGGCATGACGGCGCCCGATAGATTCCAGCCATAGGTCTGCGCGCCGGACGGATTCGTCTTCGCCGCAAATACGAGCGCGGGACCCGCCATCAGCAGGCCCGCCGCAACTGCAAATAACGCTGCTTTTCTCATGATAATGGTATTTCAGATAAACATTAGTTTATTTTTTTCGGCCTTTCCCATTCCTATATCTTATACAACCACCCCGTAAAAAATCGGGGTGTCCCTACCCGATCCGGAATCCGGAAAACGCGCCGCGCGGCGGCCCCCACTCCGCCTCCACCTTCGCCGTAATCGGTCCCTTCCGACACCACGCAAGAAATTGATCGAGCACTTCTTTCTCTCCTTCCGCTTCGAGATACACGGAGCCGTCCGGCTCATTCATGACAAAACCAGAAACGCCGAGCTTTCGCGCCATCCGATAGGCGGCGTCGCGGAAACCGACGCCCTGCACGCCGCCATACACGGTCATTTTAAGATTCTTCATCATCGGGATTGATATCCGAATACCCCTCGAAATTAACGGCGAACACTTCGTCGACTTCATACCGCACGCCGGATTCCGCGCCGGCGTCCGGAGCGTCATCCGCTCCGCCGCGTCCCGCCACGATCGACTCCAGAAAAGCGCGCTGTTTCCGCACGGCTTCGCGCTCCCCCAGCCGCTCCAGATAGCCCTCCGTTTCTTCGGACTGGCTCAAGAATTCCGCGTCAAGTTTCCTGATCCGGGAGCTCACCTCAAGGGCGGTGGCGTTCAACCCGAGGAGCGAAATATTATCCAGACGCTTCACGCGGGAAAGCGCCACGTATCCCATCCCCCGGTCGAACGCGCGCGACAAATCAATCTCGGCAGCGTCAAGCGTCATCCCCTGGCTCTTGTGGACGGTGATGGCCCACGCGAGCCGCAACGGAAGCTGGCGGACGGAGGCGACGATTTTCCCGTCCTCTTCTATTTCCCATTGCTCCCGAAACACGGCGACCCGGCGCCGCTCAAAAGTCAAAACGATCGGATCACCCTCGTCATCGAACCCGACCACTTCGCCGAGCGTCCCGTTAACGTATCCCGCGCCGGGATTGTTCCGAGTGAACATGACACGTGCGCCAGCTTTGAGAACCAGCCGATCCACGCGGTAGTCCCGCTTCAGGAACCCGACGAGAGCCGGCGAACCAGTCTCCTGCACGTCGTACGCCGCCTGCGGACCGGGCAGCTTGGCGAGCTCCCG
>JAJXYP010000085.1 GCA_021780545.1 bacterium | reverse complement strand
CGCCGGAGGAGGGGGTGTCATGGGATCCATTCTGTTCATTATAGAACGCTTGGCCGATTTTTTGTATCTCGGCCGAAAGAGCGTCGGTCGCGGATTTTATCGCCGCGGGATCGTCGCCGTCCTTTGCTTTCTTTACGGCCTCGATTTTTTCCGTAACCGCCGTCCGGATGTCTGCCGGCACCTTGTCGCCGCCGTCTTTCAACGCCTTTTCCGAGGTATAGACAAGCGATTCTGCCTGGTTGCGGGCATCGATAAGATCCTTTTTTCGAGCGTCTTCGGCCGCATGTTCGGCCGCTTCGCGCTTCAACCGCTCGATTTCATCCTTTGAAAGATTCGTCGATGCCTCAATCTTCACCGACTGGCTTTTGCCGCTCGCCTTGTCCTTCGCCGAAACATTCAGGATGCCGTTTGCGTCAATATCGAACGTCACCTCGACCTGCGGCATGCCGCGCGGCGCCGGCGGAATACCGTCGAGGATGAAACGCGCCAGCGTTTTATTGTCAGCCGCCATCGGACGCTCGCCCTGGAGCACATGCACCTCAACCGAGGTCTGGTTGTCCGCGGCGGTCGAAAACGCCTGCGTCTTCGCCGTCGGCACCGTCGTGTTTTTGGGAATCATGGGCGTCGCAACGCCGCCGAGCGTTTCAATAGATAGCGAGAGCGGAGTCACGTCGAGGAGCAGGATATCCTTGACGTCGCCCTGCAAAATGCCGGCCTGCACCGCCGCGCCGATCGCAACCACTTCATCAGGATTGATACCCTGGTGGGGATCCTTGCCGAAAAGCTTCTTCACTGCCTCGACGATTGCCGGCATGCGGGTCTGTCCGCCGACGAGAATCACCTCATTGATTTCCGAAAGCTGATAGCCGGCGCCTTTCGGCGAAGCCGCCGTCACCGTTTCGCGCGTCAACTGGATCGACCGGTCAATGTACTCCCCGACAAGCGATTCGAGCTTTGCGCGCGTCATCTTCATCTGGAAATGTTTCGGCCCGTTCGCATCCGAAGTGATGTAGGGCAGGTTAATTTCCGTTTCCATCGCCGTCGAAAGTTCATGTTTCGCGCGCTCGGCCGCTTCTTTCAATCGCTGGAGCGCAAGCGCATCTTTTGAAATATCGATACCCTCCTGTTTTCGATACTCCTCGACCAGGTACTCCTGGATTTTCTTGTCGAAATCGTCGCCGCCGAGGTGCGTATCGCCTCCCGTGGATTTTACTTCTACGGTATCGTCGCCGACTTCAAGGACCGAAATATCGAAGGTGCCACCGCCAAAGTCATAGACCACGATCTTTTCGTTCTTCTGCTTATTGAGGCCGTAAGCGAGCGCGGCGGCCGTCGGTTCGTTCAGAATGCGGCGCACCTTGAGCCCGGCGATCTCCCCGGCATTCTTCGTCGCCTGCCGTTCCGCGTCGTCGAAATACGCCGGCACCGTGATCACCGCCTCATCGATTTTTTCGCCAAGCTTGGCTTCGGCATCCGCCTTAAGTTTGGCGAGGATCATCGAAGATATTTCTTCCGGCGTATACGATTTATCGCCCATCTTTACCTGTACGCTGCCATTCGGACCTTCTTCGACGTCATACGGAAGCCAGGCCTTGTCGCGCCCAATCGTTTCGTCCGCGAACTTCCTTCCGATCAGCCGCTTCACCGAAAAAATCGTATTCTTCGGATTCGTAACCGACTGCCGCTTCGCAAGCAATCCGACAAGCCGCTCGCCCGATTTCGAAATCGCAACGATCGACGGCGTGGTGCGATTGCCTTCCGCGTTTTCAAGAATGCGCGGCTCGCCGCCTTCCATTACCGCAACCGCCGAATTTGTCGTCCCAAGATCGATGCCAAGAATTTTCGCCATGATTGTTGTAACTATGAATAAAAATTAAATTTTTCTTAAAAAGCTATTGACCTTTGCTTAGTATCACCCGCGCCGGACGCAGAATCTTGTCGCGCAGGCGATACCCCGGCTCGACTTCCTCCACCACCGTTCCCGGGGGCCGATCCGACGCCACCTCGCTCATTGCTTCGGCAACCATCGGATCAAATTCATCGCCGGGCTTCACGCTCACTTTTTCAAGCCCCCGCTTCCGCAGAATATCCTCGATCTGCGAACGGATCAGGTAGATGCCCCGCTCGACCGGGCCGGATTTTTCGAGCGTCCGGAGTCCCAGGTCGAAATTATCAAGAACCAAGATCAAATCGCCGATTAACGCCTCGTTTCCATACCGGGCCGCATCTTCGATGCGGCGCAGTTCCTCGCGCTTGTAATTCATAAAGTCGGCCTTCGCGCGCTGCCAGCCGGCGAGATATTCGTCCCGCTGGCGCTCCGTTTCCGCAAGCTTCGCTTCGAGCGCCGCCGAATCAGCCGCCGGAAGTTCGTTCTCGTCACCCGTTCCGTTTTGCATTTTTGCGTCGTCAGCCATGGTAGTGATCGTTCGTTGATTGAATCGTTTTTTGTGTTTATAAACTCCGGAAAATCCGGATCGCTTTTTTATAATCCATCCGCTTCGGCCCGATGGCAAAAATCGAAACAATGTCGCCTCCCGCGCCCGTACGAAACGCCGCGCATACCACGGAGAGATGCTCGCTCCGCGTGACCGGACTCTTCCGCCCGATAAAAACGCGAAGCGTGTCATCGAGCTCTCCTGCCGCACGGGGCAGCCGTTCATCCACGGATTCGAAATCGCGGATCACCGAACGCAGCTCTCCGCGATCCTGCCAAGCCAGATGATCGACGAGCGCCGCAAGCCCGGTTTTATATATTTCGTCCGCCGCCTGGTCCATCGCAACGCTCAACAGTTTAAGCTCGGACGAAAGCCCGCTCAGCAAATCCGCGAAAGCCCGCCGCTCGAGCAGATTTTTAAGCTCGGCCGAACGGAGCCGCTCTTCGCGCGCCGCAAGCGCCCGCGTGACGTAGAATTCATAGCCCGCATCCGAAGGAACGCGGCCCGCCGAATGATACGGCTGCTCCAGGTAGCCATCGGCCTCGAGCGTATCAAGCTCGAGCCGAATCATAGCCGGCTTAATCCCGAAATCATAGCGTTCATAGAGCCGCCCCGAACTCACCGGATCCCCGGTTTCTATAAATTCCTGAATCGCCGCATCGAGAATATTGGCTGTCCGATCGTTCATCACTTGCCATTATAGCGGTTGGCAATCGAGTGTCAAGATTGCCAAAATATTCCGCTCCCGCCTCTTATCGTCCGGTCGTGCCGAATCCTCCGCGGGAATCGCTGCCGAACAAATCGACTTCCTCCCATTCCGTTTCGATGAATTTCACGAAGGTTCCCTGGGCAATGCGATCGCCCCGTTCCACGATCACCGGCGCGGCGGTGAAGTTATAGAGGGCCAAGCGATATTCGTCGGCATCGCCCGAAAAATCCGGATCGCCGATCCCGACGCCGTTCGCAAGCATGAGGCCCCGCTTATGGGTGGAACTCCGCGCCGCAATGAAAAGAAAATGTCCGTGCGGCGTTTCAACGGCCACATTGACCGGGACGTAGCCTACCGACTGCGCCGGAATAGAGACGGTCTCGCGCGCCGTCAGATCAAACGCTGCCGCGCCGGCGCTGTGCCGCTGCGGCAGCGGGATATTTTTGTCGAATCGTTTAATGCGGATTTTCACAGGGATGCGTTCAAACGCGGAATGATTTTTTGATTTTTTCCTCCTCCGCCTCCTCCGCCGCGCGTTCTTTTTCCCGGGCTTTCACCATAAGCTCGCGCAACGCCGCATCATCCATCGCGTTCAGTGCACGGGCGCGGCCCATCAGATAGGCTGCGGTATTTTTCTCCGGGTCATCGATCACTTCCTCGAGAAGGGCGTGCAGGATCCAGCCCACGCGCATTCCTTCGGGAAGGCCCAACTCTTTCATAATATCATCTCCGTTGATCGCGAGCATGCGGGGCGTCAGGGGATCGCGCTTCACTTTTTCGATCATAAATAAGAAATGGCGGAGGCGGTACGGAACCGCTTTCGCGACGCCCGACCCAATCCGATCTGCCTCGCGCACCCGAAGCAGGTCGTCGATGTTCTCCGGGCCAACGCGCACGATGAACCGGCGAACGCCGGCCGCCGTCACCGTTCCAACGTCATAGAAAAACATATGCCGCCGGATGAGGTGCGCTACCTGCTCGACGAACGCGCGGGGATACCGGAGCCGGTCAAGCATTTTCACCGCCATCTTCGCCCCGATATATTCGTGCTGATAGAAGGTGGAGTCCGGCCCGTCCCCCTTTTTTGAGCGCGGCTTACCGACATCATGCAGGA
>JAJXYP010000083.1 GCA_021780545.1 bacterium | reverse complement strand
CATTGTTATCGACCAGCGAAAAATCCCATTTGCCGTCCTCGCCGACCGGAACTGCGCCCTGCGAATTCGTGAATGTGTTTTGTTCGACGTAAGTCTCGTTCACAATCGTGTTGGTGCTGTCAACCGGATCGGTTGATGTTGGCACCAGGGGATCGCCATTCGCGGGCGTAGGATTGTTGTAATACTCAAGGTAGCCGGTTGAGGTCGCAATATCCGCATAAGCGCTTCCAGCGGGCGCGGCGCAGGTGCCGGTCCCCTCGATCGCATACTGCAGCTTGAATGCCCGGCTCAGCACTCCAAGCTGATTCGTCGCCACGTTAACGAGCATCCGGAGCCGGAATGGCGTACCGAATGCCGTCCTTACGATCGATGCGTTTTCGGATGCGAGCGGCGAACCGACGCCCGCGCTGTCGGTGTTGGCGAACCACCGATATGCCGCCTGGGCAAAAGTAATCTGCGCGCGGAAACCCACAATCTGTCCGACCCATGCTGCGCTCGCGGCTGCGGTGCCGACCGTCGAATACGTACCGGTCGCATTGACAATGAGATCAGCGGCGCTATAGGTAGCGCGATTGCCAGGATTGCTGGTGTTGTTCGAAAAATCATTTTCCATCGTGAAAGAATTGCTCCATGATGAAAATGTCGTCTGCGTTCCGACTGTCGCCGCCGCAAAGGCCAGCTCGTCCGGCTGCGTGGTGCTAATCGATCCTCCGTTTATCGCCGTTCCGGTGCCCGAACTAGAAGTCGCAACGTCGAGCGGAAACGTCGTCGAAAGTCCGCTGTATTCGTAAATATGAAGCCCGAGCGGATTCGAAACAGCAACGCTGACGGTTACCGCGGTCGGCTCGGCTGCGCCGGCAGTCTTATAAAAAATCGCTTGACTCACCGTGCCGGTGGTATTGATGGCCGTCGACCAGCCGACGGGCGCACTGATCGTTGTATTGCCATCCGCGCCAAGAACCGCAATCAAAAGATTTCCGGACGTGGGCGTTGCGCCGAAAGTGGCCGTCACCGAAGTCCCGCCGCTGCCGGTCGTAACGTTGCTGGCGGTCTGGACAAGCGTTGCGGCTGCCCTGGCGAAAAGCCAGCCGCCAATCAACCGTCCGCCGATCAGCGCGGCGAACAACAACCCGGCTCCAACTATAATAAAACCGTATGCGCGGCGCATTATAGTTCTATTTTACCATCTAATGAACCGCAGCCGGATGGCGCTCAGTGGATGATTAGGTTAAATTGGCAGTAGTTCGGGAGTATTTTCCCGTCACGCTGCCGCTCTTTATAGACAGCGATGGCCGTATACGATCCCGGCACGGTCGTCGGCGCCGCCATGATACCGATCGTATCCATCCCCGGGGTCATGCCGGTCACGATATGGCCGGTCACGCCTTCGGGTAAACCGCCGAGCGAAACATCGAACAGGGGCGGGGCTGCCGCAGCTGCGGGCGAGGCGGGGGGCGAAGACCTCGAAGCGGTCGCTGTTGCCGTCGACGTCGCCGGAGGTGGCGGAGCGAGCGCGAGGAGATATGACGCGCTCCCTCCGCGCGCAGCGATATTCGAAAATGGCGCCACCGAACAGTGCTGTTCCGCCGCCGGATCATAAATCGCCGCGAGGGGGTCGGGCGCGTTCGCGGCAAGCGCCCCGACTGCCGTAGACGTCGGTTCGCCGACTATCCGCGTTTGGTTGGTCGAACTTGCTGCGGCAGTCGACGACGCAACCGTGTCGCCGTTCGCCATATCGGCATACGAAACCTCGACGCCTACGGAATCAAGAAATATCTTCGGCGCGTTTGCGGCTCCCAGACCGACAAACGCGACCTGCAGATGCTCAAGCTCGCTCCATGACCGAATCGGCAGCGAATACCTACCCGACTGCCAATTGCCCTGGTTAATATTGAGAAGCGGTTGCCACGTTACGCCGTCAGTTGAGATGATGATGCCGAGGAAATCTCCCTGCGTCGATGACGGCAGTGCAATATTTTGGAAAAGCGATGTATTTACGGTAATCGGCGCCGAAGGCGTCGACGTTGATGGCGTCCCCTCGACGCCCGATGACGCGACCGTCGGTTCCGCCGTGAGCGCGGCATCCGCCGCCGCGGTTCCGGATGCCGCGGTTATAGTCGTCCCGCTCGAACTCCCGCCGGCGCCGGACGGAACATCGGCGGCAACGGGTGCCGGCGCTACTGACGTCGCCTCGTCGGCGAAGGCAACCGGGAGCCAGCGAAAGAGCCATGCAGTTGAAGTGCTTGCCGTTCCCGCGGCAGGGACGGACTGACGTGCCGGCGCCGATACGGGCGCGGGAGCCGGTGCGGCCGCCGGCGCGGTGGAAACGCCGGATGAGGCCGGTGTCGGCGCGGGAGCGGGAGTAGGCGCCGTAGTTGTCGCCGGCGCAGAAGATGACGCAATCGCGGAAGATGTCTGCCGAGGCGGCGAGGATACGGCGGGACTGCCCGATGCTGTGCCCGTCGCGCCCGTAGAGGTCGCCACCGAAGAAGTCGGCGCCAGTGGCGTACTTTTTGCCGTTCCCGTTTCCGTTGTTGTCGTCGTCGTTGTCGTGCCGGTTGTCGCGGGAATTACCGGCGTTGACGACGCTTCCGCGGAAGAGGACGGCGAAGTTAAAACAGTTCCGGACGCGCCGTCGGTTGATGTTGCAGCCGAAACAGCAATAGCTCCGTCAGCCGCCCGCCCGCCCGCCGCCGCTCCGGCGGACGCCGCCGGAACGGCCACGGACCAGGAGAGAACCAGCGTCGCCGACTGGAAGGTTTTCGCCTGAAGCATGGTGATATCCGTATCGCCCGCGAAATTGCCGCAGAACATCTGCGCGGTTCCAGTCGAAAACACCGCCGAATTCAAAACGGTAAAAGCGGATGCGGGCGATCCGGGAGCGACGCTCGGCTTCCCGAGAGCGTTCTGAACATTATCCCAATTGCCAAGACAGGAGGACGGATAAAAATCCGCCGTACTCGCGAAACCCACCAGCAGCCACCGCGCAGCAAAAACAACCACGATCGCCGCAGCGACTCCCCCGGCGATCCTCGGATGCTCCCGGAGGAACTTCCGCCCCCGCCCCTCGCGAAGCATCACCGTCCGCTCCCGCGCGCTCCTTCCTATGTCGCGTAATTGTTCCGGCATCGCTATTCTTCTTCAATCAACGCCTTGTCCACGTCGTCAATTTCCTTCGCAATGGTCGACTCGGAAATCGCAAGCGCCGTCCGCATTGCATCAAGCACCTGTTCCGGCTCGAGTTTTGTTTCTCCCTGCGCCTGCGCGGCGCCGCCATCCATGCGGCTCACCTGGTCGTCAAACTCATCGCGCAGCGCTTCGAAGACCGCCTTTGTTTTTTCGCGCGCCTCCACGTTTTCCCTCTTGGCAAGCGCGAGGCGCATATCGATGATCTTCTTTTTATAGAAACCGAAGAGAACCAGGCCGCCGATCGCGGCAAAGAGCAGCACGATAAGAATCCATCCGAAGCGGTCAAGGAACGGCGCCGCAAGCACCACCATCGCCGCCGCCGCGGTGGAACTCGCGACCGCGCCCTGGGTCGTCACCATGGAAACGCCGATAAGATACCGACCCCCCGAAAGACCGCTTTCGATCGCATACAGCCAATGCCCGGTCGTATCGGCAACCATTTTACCTTCCGAAACGACTTTGCCCGTCATATCGTCGACATCCACCGTGACATTCGCATTGCTGTCCGCAACGCCTTCGATCACAATCGGAGACTTTTCAATCACCGTTGCGGGAAAGTTGGTCACGTTCGGCGTTGCAATGCCGGGAATCTGGAATTCTCCGTCTGCTTCCGTATTATTTCCCGCCTTGTCGACCGCAAAAATCGCGACCGTATGCTTGCCGGGCAGGAGCGGCGGCGCCGTATACACGCCGTTTTGAATGTCCGATGCGGCGATCGTCGTCGAAGCGCCGCCGTCGAACACGACAACGTAATGATCAACCCCCGAAACCGTGTCAGTGGCATTAAACATCATTGTCGTGCGGCCGGAAATACCGGCGCCCGGCTGAATCGAAAGCGTGAAGGGCAGCGGCGGGGTCAGATCGATCTGGACCGGCATCGTCATCGGATCGCTCCAGTTGCCAAGCGCGTCCTCGAAGCGGACGTGGAAATACCAGACACCTTCGCCAATATTCGAATATTGCTTGGTTGAAATAAGCCCCTCCGAAACGCGGCGGGGATATGTATCCGGGTGTCGGTCGAACGCGGTGCTGACGCCCGCGATATCGGGTGTCAGCTGCCAGGCAAAACTTGGGTTCGGGTCGTTATACCACTTGGTTGGATCTGGATGGGTCGGCGAAGTTATCGTGACGCTTGGCG
>JAJXYP010000068.1 GCA_021780545.1 bacterium | reverse complement strand
CGACCCTATTCCAACGCTCCAAACTAACGTCATCGGTACCACCAATCTTATGCTCGCGTTCGGCGAATACGGTCGGGGCAAAAAACGAAAGATTATTTTTTCATCCACCGGGGGCGCCATCGTACCGCCAGGCGTCCTGCGCGGGCCGGGGCGAGAAGAAGATGCCACGGCAGCCCTTTCCCCCTATGGCCTGTCTAAAAAACTTGGCGAAGAAATTATCAAATTTTATGCCAACCATTTCGACTTTAATTATGTTATCTTCCGGTATCCCAATGTGTTCGGCCCGCGCCAGAATCCGCACGGCGAAGCCGGGGTGGTCGCCATCTTTGGCGGATTAATGAAAGCCGGCCAACAGCCAACCATCTTCGGCGATGGCACCAAGGCTCGTGACTACGTCTTTGTCGAAGACATCGCCCGCGCCAATTGCCTGGCCGCCATAAAGGGTCGTCGGGTCACTATTAATCTTGGGCGTGGTGCTTTCATCACCGACCGGATGATTTTCGATGCCGTGGCGCGGGCAACGCAGTTCAAAGGCAAGCCCCGCTTCGCTCCGTATCGCGAGGGAGAAGTCTACCGAATCGCTATCAATGCGTCGCGAGCGAAAAAAATCTTAGGCTGGTCGCCCCGTGTCAATCTGGAAAAAGGAGTTCAAAAAACGATTGCAGCGCTTCCCTAAAATTCGCCCCGATAAATAATACCCTCTCCGATTTTTGCGGCGCAAAGTCTATTTCTCGACGCTTTCCGCGGTACCTCTCGATTCCCTATGGATGAAAATGAAATTTGATTTTGCGTCGCGAATAGCACGTTCGGTATCGGCCCGCATCTGGCTCGGCTCCAACCGATGCAGGTTTTTATCGTTAAAAACGTATGCTTCGTATCCATGCTCCCAGAATATTTCAAACGTTTCTATAAAGCGGGGGTTCTTGCCGCGGCCGTCGGGCTGATTGTTTGAATACGCGATTTCCATCATCCATATCGGCTTCGGAGTTGCGGCCAGCAAAATCCCCGCGCCCTTGAGCAAGCCGTACTCCGCCCCCTCGACATCCACCAAAATCAAAATGCGCTTCCCGGCAAGTCGATTTCCCAGTACCACATCGAGCGAAGAAACCGGCACCAAAATGGGACTCCTCCCGCTGAAACCCGCCCATCCCTTGACCAACGATGCGCCGGTCCCCCCTCCGTACATTTTTGCGATGTCCGGTTTTTCAGAAAGCGCAAGCTGAAAAATTTCCGCGTTATCACCGAAGCCGTTCAGCGCAACGTTCTTGAGCAGCATCCGCATATTAAGAGACATCGGCTCGAACGCAATAACATGCTTCCCGACATTTAACGCCTGCAGACAATAATATCCGGCATGCGCACCCGCATCAATAAATAAATCCACGCCTCCTAAAAATCTCTGAAATAATTTTACATCTTCTTTCTCGAATTCTCCTTTTTGCATAAGATTGCTTCCGACAAATCTGAAGCCGAACGGCGTCATAACGGCATTTTTATTAGCCAGCAAACGATCTCTTACGTTTCGGTATACCGTAGGCACTATCGGAAGCTTCTTTAAAACGTTCTTTATGGTTTTCATTTTTCTATAGTACCGCAGGGCCTCCCGGGCGGCAACAACCATGAACTGTTGGATGGCTCACGCGTCTTCCGTCCGCCGCGGCGCGGCGGCGCGTTCCAGATATTTCTGCAGCAGCCAGGAGCTGGACTGTACCTTGCCCCCTTCCCCGACATTGAAGACCATCCGGCAACCGATCGCTTTGCAGGTGTTGATGTCGTGATAGAGCGAAGACGCCGGATCGGCGGCGTTCTTTTCGCCGCGGTCGCCGCCGTTCGCAAAAATATCGGGCTTGATGCGGGCCAGTTCCGCCGAGACGCTCATATCTTCCGGATGGGGCGCATGGCCGGTAATCACCACCTCGGCCACTGCACGCAACGCCCGTATGACTTCGGCGCGCTCTTCCTCCGGCATGAAGATATGCTGCTTCTTCGCTCGCAGCCAATTATCGTTGTTCAGGATGACAATCAGGCGGTCTCCGAGCGCCCGGGCGCGCTCGAAAAGCCGCACATGGCCGATGTGAATCGGATCGAAGCCGCCGGAAACGGCCACGGTGATCGGATGCTTTCTTGATTCCACCCCGCCTGATTCCATGATATTCTAACGATACATCAATGCTTAAAAAAATTAAAGCATTCCTCTTTAGAAACTCATCCGCCGGACAAACGGTGGCAAAAAATACATTCTGGTTATCGGTATCGAATTTCGGGGGCCGCCTGATCAGGGCGATCGTCGTGATATACGCCGCCCGCGTCCTCGGCACTTCCGAGTGGGGGGTTTTTTCTTACGCCATCAGTCTCGCCGGCTTTATGAGCCTGTTTATGGATCCCGGCATCAACGCCATTTTGACCCGCAACACGGCAAAAGCATCTGATGGCGAACGACGGACCGTTTTCATTACAGCGGCGGGCGTCAAACTGATTCTGATCATAATCGGCGCCCTGTTGATTATCGGCATTGCACCGTTCTTTTCGACACTTCCCGGAGCGAAGGCCCTGCTGCCCATCGTTGCATTCATTCTGGCATGCGATACACTGCGTGATTTTTTTGCGGCACTACTGCGAGGCCAGGAAAAAATGGAGTGGGATGCCTACATCCAGGTCGTGATGAATATCGCCATTCTGATCTTCGGTTTTGTTTTTATCGCCATTTCACCGACAGCCCACGCGCTCGCCGTCGGTTATGCAATCGGAACGTTTGTCGGGGTCACGACAGCAGCTGCCGTAGTGCGGCGCTATTTCCTGCAGGCAAAGTCATTCTTTTCGTGGAAGCTCGTCGGTCCGATGCTGCAATCTGCCTGGCCCTTTGCTGTCACCGGAGCGCTGGGGCTGCTTCTTACTAATACCGACATTCTCATTGTCAGCTGGATGAAGACCGCCTCCGACGTAGGTATCTATTCCGCGGCGATCCGGATCATCCAGGTGTTATACCTAGTGCCCACAATCATCCAGTTCGGAACCCTGCCCTTATTCTCCCGCCTGGCAAACCGCGACAATGAGAAGTTCCGCCTGGCGCTTGAACGGGTTGTGACGCTCATCTTCATGGCTTCGATACCGCTCGCGCTCGGCGGCGCCATTTTCGGAACGCAAATCAT
Source organism: bacterium (assembly GCA_021780545.1). Taxonomy (GTDB): domain Bacteria; phylum Patescibacteriota; class Minisyncoccia; order UBA6257; family 2-01-FULL-56-20; genus JAJXYP01. The sequence goes on along the minus strand of JAJXYP010000068.1, from coordinate 1,293 downwards.
GAGCTTCGTCTTCGGAGTAAGCTACGCCAGCGGCGGACTCGCCTTCAAGATTCTGATGATTACCATGCTGGTTGATTTCCCGGCGGCGGTCATCAGCAATGCCATATTCGCCTATGACCACCAGCGCAGCCTGATTGTCAGCTCGGCCATCGGCGGTTTTTTGAACGTCGTCCTCGATGTACTCCTCATACCGCGGTTCGGCATCACGGGATCCGCCGTCGGCACGCTTATCGCCCAATCGGCAAGCAACTGGTACCTTTGGCATCGGATGAACGATATCAACCCTTTTTCGATCCGGCGGCGCATCGTAAAAATGATTGCGGCAGGAGGAATTATGGCGGCGGCTGCCGTACTGCTCTACGCCACCGGCACCAATCTGATTCTTTCGGTCGCACTTGGAGCCATCATCTATTTCCTCTCCTTGAAACTCCTCAGGGAGTCCATACTCGGAGAAATAAAGGGAATTCTTATCCGTTCGGACGCCTGACGCCGCCGGGGGTTTCCCTGCGGGTCAAATAATAGCGTTTCGCCAGCTCATACTTCTCCAGCGTGCCGATATCAAGAATCGATTCATGGGTCGGAAATGCATAGAGCGGCGCGCCGGCAGCAATCAAACGAGGTACGATTTCTCCGTCGAATTTTGCCGGTCGATCCGCCGGAACATGAAGGATTATTTCTTTTGATAACGCATAAATACCGCTGTTCAGCATCAGGTTTGGAGCGAAAGAAGTTATCCCGTGGGGCCGGGGATACGAGCGGATAATGCGCCGGGAAGCGGGTTGAAACTCTAGCATCTCGCCGTTTCCCGGAAGGTCGGATGTTTTAAGGACGATGGTAGCCAGGGCATCACCGGCTGCTGCATGGGCGTCCGCCAGCGGGCCGATCGGCATGAAAAAAAGGTGGTCGCCGTATATGAACAGAAATTCGTCATCCAGAAGCGCTTCGGCCCGTTTGAGCGCTCCTGCCGTTTCGAGCGCCCGGGACGATTCGTCGCTATACCGGATCCGAACGCCAAACTTTTCGCCATCGCCGAAATGCGCCATGATAACATCCGGCCGGTAATGCAAATTAATAACAATATCATCGATGCCCTCGTCGCGCAGCCGCTCTACGGTATGCTCCAGAAGCGGCTTCCCCGGCGCAATCGACACCATTACCTTCGGTATGGTGTCGGTGATCGGCCGGAGACGGGTTCCCAGCCCGGCACACAAAATAAAGGCCTGCTTAATTCGTCTGTGTTGCTTCGGCATGTTCCCCGATTCCGGCTGCATGATCGACGTAATCCTTAAAGTA
>JAJXYP010000055.1 GCA_021780545.1 bacterium | reverse complement strand
TACTGGTGCAATAGTTGTATTCACATGGTCCTGAATGGCGGAACCGTATTGGCTCTTTAGCGTATGGCCCAATTTGGGGAACAGCGGTGCAAGGTCCAAGATCTCGTCAGGTTCCAATCTGGTTTGTTGAAGTATAGGTTTAACGTAAATAGTCTGACGAGCGCTTGCCGGATCTTTGATCGATACGGCGATTGTTTCCGGTTTTAGCTTTCGGATTGCCGCAAGGCGCGCGGCCAGTTCCGTTTCGCCGACGAGGTCGCTTTTCGAGAGGAAGACGTACTCCGGTTTCCGGAGGAGCGCCTTGCTGTAGGCGCCGAGTTCGCGGCGGATGGTTCGGTAGTCCTTTTCGGGATGGTCCGATTCGGCGGAAATGAAATGGAAGAGAACGCGGGTGCGCTGGATGTGGCGCAGGAATTTGATGCCGAGGCCCCGTCCGCCGGATGAGCCCTCGATGAGCCCGGGAATGTCCGCGAGAATCAGTTCGTAATACGCACCGAGGTTCGGTTCGAGCGTGGTGAAGGGATAGTTGCCGACCTTGCTTTTGGCGCTCGTGAGTTCGTTCAGCATGCTGGATTTTCCGGCGTTCGGCAGTCCGATGAAGCCGACATCGGCGATCAGCTTGAGTTCGAGGTGGAATTTGAAGGATTCGCCCGGTCTGCCTCCCTGGGCGCGCGTGGGCGACGTGTTCCGCGCGGAGCGGAAGTGGAAGTTGCCCCGGCCGCCGATGCCGCCGGCCGCGAGGAGCCGCCGTTCGGCGGCGGTTTTGATTTCAAACGATTCGCCGGTCGTCAGGTTGTGTATCACGGTTCCGACCGGTACTTTGAGGACCAGGTCTGCGCCCGCCCGCCCGTCCCGATACTGCCGGCCGCCATCGGCGCCGCTTTCCGCTTTGAAATCCTTTTTGAAGCGGAATTGGCGGAGGGCGCCGATATCGGTAATTCCTTCGGCGTAGACGTTGCCGCCCCGTCCGCCATTTGCGCCGGCCGGACCGAGCTCTTTCAGATTCGCGTTAAAGGCAACCGCCCCGGGGCCGCCGTTTCCCGCGGAAACATGGATGGTAGCTTCGTCGATCAGCATGGACTTGGAAGCATTATAGCATTCCCGCGGGATTTTTGTCTGATTGAAACGCCGCGAGATGGAGGAGGCGGGAGGTGGTATAATGGAGGCATGAAACAGAGCGGGCCGATTGCTTAAACCATGGAAAAACCAACCGACGGAGAAAAAGAGCCGGTCGCGGCTGGCGGAGCAGAAGAGCCGAAGGCCGAAGCGGCGGGCGGACCGGCGGACCAGCACGAAGAGCCGGCCGGCAAGCTGATCAAGGAAGCGCCTGTCTCCGGAGAAAAGGAAGAGCCAGCCGGTCAACTGGAAAAGCTCAAGCGCGAGATCGAAGGCGGCGGCGGTGAAAAGAGCAAGGCTGCCGATGGAGATGCGCCGGAGGCGGAGGATAAAGAACGTAAAGAAAAGGGAGCGGGCGACAAGGAATCTGCGACCAAAAAAGAAGCCGGGGTTATAAAGCGGGGCCTTTCGAGATTTATCGGCTCGGCATTTGCGGCGATCGCAAAGTTCTTTTTTACGGGTTTTTCGGTGGCGTTTTTCGGCTTGACTGCGATGACGGGAAAAATTTTCACGGGAAAAAAGGATAAATCAGGCGGAGGCCATGGCGGCGGAGGAGGCGGCCATGGCGGAGGCCATGGCGGCGGAGGAGGCGGCCACGGCGGAGGCGGAGGTCATGGCGGCGGAGGTGGCGGTGGCGGTCATGCGGGTGGCCATGGCGCGTCTCATGGCGGCGGGGGTGGTCATAAACCGGCCGGGCATAAATCCGGCGGCCACAAAAAAGGCGGCGGAGGCGGACATCATTGAGGTTCGGGGCTTGTGTATTTTTTGGGATGCGGTTATAACGTAGTCAGACAGTAACTTTAGAAAATGACAAGGAGGGTCCGTGCCCAAAGGCGTGCCGGTTACGTTTCGCGCGTTTCAGGAATTTGAGGAAAAAATTTGCAAGTTGGGATTTTCGGAAATGTCCCGAAAGGAGATTGCAATCATCACGGAGGCGCACGGACTGGTGCCGCCTCGCAGTCCGCAGCCGGGAGAGATTGGATTCAAATATTCGGCGCATGGATACACGGTGAAAGTATGGACTAGTTGCGTCCGCGCCGTCGTGGAAAAATGCCGCAAATGTTCTGCCGGCCAGGCGGATGATGTTGTTGTCAGCCGTGAAATCGGCGGAGACATGGGATGGGTCCTTATTGTCGACGCCCATGGAAGCGAGCAGTATTTTTCGCGTCCGGTGTTGCGTACGGCAAATTTTGTGCGAAACATCTTGCGCAGGACGTGGATTGCCCAGCGACGGATTGATCGGCGGCCGCTCTGTCCGGAGTGTCGAAAGTACCTGGTTATTTCCCGGAATAAACACGGCGGATTTTTCTGGGGATGCTATCATGCCGAACTGCATTCGGATGGACGGCCTCGCTTTGCCGGTTGGGATGTCGCTCTTCCGCCGCGCGCGCTGAAGTACGCGAAAATGTGGCGGGAGGAATTCGCCCGATATCGGCGCTCGCTTGAAAAACAGGGGAAGAAGCCGCGACGAGCGGCGAGTTTGCGCAAGCCGTGGCGATCCACCCGTGACCCGTATTAACCTGAATGCCCGAAACGAATACGTTTCGGGCATCACTTTTATGGATTTCCGGGATCAGTTCCGGTTTCGATTGCGCTACGCCGCTCCCGGGTAGCTCCGCCGCCGGTCGAATGGCCGACGGCGGTTTTGGTGCGCCGATCGCGCCCGTTCTGCGCCCGGCCGGCGCGCGACGAATCCTCTCGGCGTCCGTTCCATCTGCTGTAGCGGGCGGGCAGGCGGCAGTTCCGGCAGTTTTGATTGCGGAAGAGTCATCCGTATTAGGCGTTCGATATCGCGTACGTCGCGCTGCTGGCCCGGTTCGGCGAAGGAAATGGCGTGTCCGGCGGCGCCGGCGCGGGCGGTCCGACCGATGCGGTGGACGTAGTCGTCGGGACTCGATGGCAGATCATAATTGATCACGAGCTCGATGCCTTTGACGTCGATGCCGCGCGCTGCGATGTCGGTTGCGACGAGCACGCGATATTTGCCGTTGCGGAATCCTTCGAGAGCCTCCCGGCGCTGGTTGAGGGATTTGTTCGAATGCAGCTCCGCCGCGGTATGGCCGATGGTCCGAACGGCCGCCGCGATTTTTTTTGCGCCGAATTTCGTCCGCGAAAAGATGAGAACCGATCCCCGGTATTCGGAAAGTAGTTTCTCGAGGAGCCGGAACTTGTCGGGTTTCGCGACTATGAACACTTCCTGCGTCACTTTTCCGCCGGCGGTTCCTGGCGGCGCGATCTCGATCCGCAGCGGCAGGTTCATATAGGAATGGGCGAGCGACAGGATGGCGGCGGGCATCGTTGCCGAGAACAGCATGGTTTGACGCTCTTTCGGGACGTTGGTGAGAATCCGCCGGAGTTGAGGCGCGAATCCCATATCGAGCATGCGGTCTGCTTCGTCGAGAACAAGGATGTTTATGGAGCGGAGATCAAGCGCGCGTTGTTCCAGGTGGTCGATCATGCGCCCGGGCGTGCCGATGATGATCGTGGGGCGCGCCTGTATTTCGCGCAGCTGCCGATGAGCGGATTCTCCGCCGACGAGAAGCGCCGTCCGGATGCCGAGCGGGCCGCCAATTTTTTGGAATGTTTCCCTGACTTGGATCGCGAGTTCGCGCGTCGGCAAAATAACAAGCCCCTTCCGGCCGGCGAGGGCGGCCTGGATCATGGGGATGCCGAACGCCAGCGTTTTCCCGGTGCCGGTCTGGGCAAGGCCCATGAGATCCTTTCCCTCGATGGCGGACGGAATGGCCTTTTCCTGGATGGGGGTCGGCGTTTTGAACTGATGCCGGTCGAGCACCGCGAGAATGTTCGGGGCGATGCCGAGGCCGTGGAAACCTTGGTTATTCATGATATAGGTATTATACGCACAAATCCGGCGCGCGGTCGAATGCGGGATCAATTTCGTCGTCCCGCCCACCGCCGGAATGCCGCCAGATTTCGTTTTCGTCCGAGAAAATTACGGATGAGTTCATCGGCGTTTTTCGATCCGCCGGGCGGTTTCGTTCAGATCAATTTCGGATACGCCGCTAATCGCTTTGCTCGGTCCCGCCGCCCGCGCGTGTTTTCATTGGACGTCGGCTTTGATTAGCCGGATAATTTCGGGAAAAGTTGCGACATGGAAATGCCCGTTTTTTCCCGGGTAGACGGCGATATGGGCGTGTTTGATTTTTTGTTTATATTTTATCGCGTGCGAAGCGGGCACGACATCATCGTCTTTCGAAAAAAGCAGATGAAGATGCCCGGTGTTTTTTTCCAAGAGAGAGAGATCGGACCGCAGACGGAAGCCGCCGACAAGATCTTCGCCTGGTACACTATCGTCGAACGGCGGACACACTAGATACACCGCAGCCGCGCGGCGCCGCAGCCTGTTTTCCGAGAGATATTTCGCGAGAAATATTTTGCCGAGC
>JAJXYP010000058.1 GCA_021780545.1 bacterium | reverse complement strand
AAGGCGATACGGCATGTTTCAAGGCACGGAGCGATTATCAGGCAACGCAGGACGGGTTCAATCAGGCCCAGCAGGCGTATAATGCCCAGATGCGGGTTTATAACCGCAATGTTTTCATTGCGGCGAACATCGCCGGTATGATTATCTTCGTGGTTGGCTTTGCGTTGCTTTTCGGGACGGCGCTTGCGGCGGAAAGCGTTCCCATCGGCATCATGATTGCGGGGCTCTGGGGAATCTGGTACGGCTATATCCGCGGGTGGAACAGCGTCGATGATCGGCTGAAGTTTTTCATCGGCCTCGTGATCGCCGTTCTCGTGATCGGCGGCAGCATGTGGCTCGTCCAGCGCTATGCGAAAAAACGCGGCGCGGCGTCGTAGGAACCGGCGCAAATATCCAACCTTTTTACTCCCATGTTGAACCCTGACGCGAAATTGAACCCGAACCTCTTCGAGCCGGACGCAGGTATGAAACCGGTTCGTGACGGATATGGAACCGGCATCGTTCTTGCCGGCGAGGAGAATCCGAACGTCGTCGCCCTCTCTGCGGACTTGACGGAATCGACGCGGACGGAGGCGTTTGCCAAGCGGTTTCCGGAACGGTTCGTCGAGATCGGCGTCGCCGAGCAAAACATGGTTACGGTGGCGGCGGGGATGGCGGTGACGGGAAAGATACCGTTTGTGGCGTCGTACGCGACGTTTTCGCCGGGACGGAACTGGGAGCAGATCCGTACGACGGTTGCATACAACAATGCCAATGTGAAGATTGCGGGACATCACGCTGGAATTTCCGTGGGACCCGACGGCGCGACGCACCAGGCGACTGAGGATGTCGCGATGATGCGCGCGCTCCCAAACATGAAAGTATTCATGCCGTGCGATGCGGTGGAGGCGGAGAAGGCGACGCTCGCTGCCGCGCGGATGTTTGGTCCGGTTTACCTGCGCTTTCAGCGCGAGAAAACACCGGTGATTACGACCCCCGAAACGCCTTATACGCCCGGCAAGGCCGAGCTTTTTTGGACATCAAAAAAACCGGACGCGCTCATCGTGGCGGCCGGCGCCCTGGTCTATAACGCCCTTGTCGCCGCGCGCGAGCTTGAAAAGGAAAAAATCGGCGTTCTGGTCCTGAACTGCCACACCGTGAAGCCGCTCGACGAGCGGAAAATCGCGGAACTGGCAAAGAAGGCGGGAGCGGTCGTAACGGTCGAGGAGCATCAGGTGACGGGCGGTCTTGGAGGCGCGATCGCCGAAGCGCTGGGGCGGCTCGCGCCGGTGCCTATGGAATTTATCGGGATGCAGGACGTTTTCGGCGAGTCCGGCGCTCCAAATGAATTGATCGAAAAGTATGGCATGGGCGTTGCCGACATCAAGCGCGCGGTGAAGAAGGTGTTGCGGCGGAAGTAGGAACTATTCTTTGGCGTTATAGAGAGACAAAATTTCAGTTTGAGAAAGGGAGCGATTATATACGCGTATATTTTGTAGTGCTCCGGAAAAATAATAACCAGAGTTATCTGCGCGCTTTGCAATAGCCCAGGTGTTATCCCCCACGTAATAACCGTTGGCGGTAGAGGTTGCCGCCAGTTGGGCATTCACGTAGATCGATCGTAAGCGAGAGCCATCCATTGTTATCGCTACGAAGGTCCAATTATTGAACATATTTATAACACCGACCTGAAAATCATCATAGTACATGGCACAATCCACGGTCGAATCATTTGGCTCCAAAATATCGATCGAAGCATTTGTGTTCCCGCTGATATTACTCCCGATTGTCGCTGGTCCTTGGGTATAATTTGGATTCGTGTTGTTGGTATCCTGCCAGAACGTAACGCTGAATGGTCCGTTGTCGAGATTAAAACTGGACCCGCCAGTACCAGAAATATATTGCGACGATCCGTTAAAACTCATGGCGGGCTGCCCGTTGATCCCAGTGACCGAAGTGAATCCACCATTGACGGTCCCGTTGTTGCCATTACCCGAAAAGTCATGGACGACGGTGCCACTTGTTTCATTGAGGGGCCAAAAAGCAACCAGACCGTTGCCGTCGAATTTCTGATTTAAGGCGTCGTAGACGTTGGTGAGGCTGATATTTGTTCCTTCCGCGATCAGTCCCATATAATTCCCCATCGTGGGATTGGTATCGTACTGGGCAATATACTTTTGGCTCTCGGGTACTCCTGCTACCTCGAACTGGGTTCCATTCGTAAGATAAACATAATAGAAGCCGGAACTCGTCGTATTCGTTGGATCCACCGGAAGCTCCGAGAAGGGCGTTCCGCCCGACAGGGAGTTGAAATTGAGGGGAATCCAGCCCTGGCCGTTCGTCAGGCGGTACGTGGAGGAAGCGGCGCACTGATAGGTTTCTCCAGACGCCAAAGCCGGCAGTCCCAGGCCCTGGCACTGGTCTCCCGCAGTGCTCGTGGCGGCGGGATCGGGAACGGATACGTAGGTGGTGGAGGCGTTTCCCAGGGATCCCAGGGACTCCGTCGCATAGAGATTCAAAGCGCTCGTCAAGGTCGCCATATCCGATACCCGGTTCGCGTCCCGCGACTGCCTGAGGAGCTCCGGCGGTTTGATGACGAGAAGAACGACGATTGAAAGGATGGCGAGGATGCCGACGACGATCAGGAGCTCAATCAGGGTGAAGGCGGAGCGGCGCATGGGGGATGATATATAAAAATTTTAACATGATCCTATTATTTGCGAAAACCGCTAATGCGTATGATATACTATTCCTATGAAACGAAAATACGATCTGGTTTGCGTCGGCGATACCGTGATGGATGCTTTTATTACGCTTCACGAGGCATCGGTGCATTGCAGTTTGAACGGGGAAAAATGCCAGCTTTGTATGTCTTTTGCCGACAAGATTCCGTATGAATCGCTGACGGTCGTTCCCGCGGTCGGAAATTCTTCGAATGTGGCTGTCGGCGCCGCGCGGCTGGGTCTCAATGCCGGCATTATTACCGCGGTAGGCGGCGATCATTACGGCCAGGAGATCCTTGAGCGGTATCGCCGCGAGGGGGTGAGCGAGGAATTCGTCAAAGTGAACCGCAATAAGCCTACGAATTATCATTTCGTGCTCAATTTTCAGGCCGAGCGGACGATTCTCATTAAGCATGAGGATTACGAATACTATGATCCGCGCAAGCTCGACAAAAAAACGGATTGGCTGTATTTCTCCTCGATCGGCGAGCACGCGCTTTCCATCCACGACAAAGTCGCCGATTATTTGAAGCGGCACCCGGGTGTCCGCATGGGTTTCAACCCGGGAACATTCCAGCTTCGCTTTGGCGCCAAGCGGCTTCGTGAAGTATATCGCCACACCTACGTGCTTTTCCTGAACCGCGAAGAGGGCGAGCTCGTCGCGGGGAAAAAATCGGGGACGCCGCTTCCGGCGCTGATGGATGCGCTCCATGCGCTCGGCCCCAAGATCGTGGTCGTGACGGACGGGCCGAAGGGCGCCTATGCTTCGGATGGCGTTTCCCGCTACTTCATGCCGCCCTATCCCGATCCGCGTCCGCCAGTTTCGCGCACCGGCGCCGGTGATGCCTTTTCGACCGGTTTTCTCTGTGCCTTGATTTACGGCCTGCCGGTAACCGAGGCGCTGCGCTGGGCGCCCGTCGAGTCCATGCACGTGGTTCAGTTTTTCGGCGCGCAGACAGGCCTGCTTTCGAAGCCGAAGTTGATGCAATTCCTCAAGAAGGCGCCGAAAAAATTCCAGGCGAAGGCGCTTTAGCACGAATGGCGGTTCCTACTCTCCGCGAAGCTTTGACCGACGCAGCCGTCCGCGGGGCGGCCATCGGCCATTTCAATATTTCCGACTTCGGAGCGCTCAAGGCAATCATGGCGGCGGCGTTCGAGCTCTCCGAACGGGCGCAGCGCAAAATTCCGGTTCTCATCGGCGTCTCGGAAGGCGAGCGCGCGTTCATCGGTGTTCGCCAGGCCGCCGTGCTTATCCGCAATTTGCGGGAACAGTATGACTATCCGGTTTATCTGAACGCCGACCATACGCATTCGCTCGATAATGTCCGCGCGGCCGCGGAAGCGGGATTTGATGAAATACTTTTCGACGGATCAAAACTGCCGATGGACGAGAATATTGCCGAGACCCGGGAAGCCGTGAAGATCATCCGCGCCGCCGGCGGCGATATCGTGATTGAGGGGGAGATTGGCTACATCGGATCCGATTCGGAAATCGTTGCCGAGCGGCCGGCGGCATCGCTTACGCTCTCGACGCCCGATGAAGCTGTTCGTTTCGTCCGTGAAACCGGCGTCGATGTTCTGGCGCCGGCGGTTGGCAACATGCACGGCCTGCTTGCCGGGATGGCTGCCGGTACGGAACACAAGCGGCTTGATATCGGCCGCATCGGCGAGATCAAGCAGGCGCTCGCTGCGACGGGGGCGACAGCCAAAGCGGGAGTATCGGATGCAACTGCCGCAGCGAGCGCCGCCGGTTCCTGGATGACGCTTCATGGCGGCTCCGGAACCGCGGACGAGGATTTTGCCGCCGCGGTGAAAGCCGGAATGAC
>JAJXYP010000032.1 GCA_021780545.1 bacterium | reverse complement strand
TCATGACCAAGTCGTCGCGAAACACGGGGATGGAAATCGCTCCCTTGTCATCCGCGATATTGCGCCACGGCGTCTCGTATTCGAAATACGGCTTCCCGTTTTTCACGATAAGATAGTCGAGCCCCGCCTCATCCACGCACACCATAAGGTACGCTTTCGCGATATCGATGTCGGATCCCTGCTCGCGGAACACCCGGGTGAGCGCCAGCGACTTCGATTCAACCGATATCGCGACGAATCCGGCCGCCGCCAGCGCCTCCACCACTTCATCCACGGGCGCACGGTCGATGAAAGATGCCAGCACGTCGACCGTGCCCGCTCCCGCGTTCCGCCCGGCAATTTCCCAGTCGGAATATACCTGCGCCAGGTCCTTCGGCGACGCCATATCGACATTCAACGCGATCGCTTTGTCGAGCGCCTCTCCCCGGATCACGGGCAGCGAAAACACCTTGTTGTATGCGCGAACCGAACTCAGCGCCACGGCGGCGTTCAGCGATTCCTCCCGGTCTTTGACAATCCCCGATTCGAGCTTCAGTCGCCAGAGCGCCCCAACGAACGCCTGTCGGTCTTTGATGACGCCCTGATCGATCGTTCCCGGCTCCAGTCGGATGGCATTCAGCCGCCACATCCCTCCGTCAAAATACGCCATCCGGACGGCGGCATCGCTAATCTCAAGGCCGGCGGCTATGGACCGAATACGGAGAAACGACAGAATCTTCTTGGTAAAGCGGGCGAACATAATCGGAAGTAGTTCTTTTTATTGTACCTCGCTCCATGAAACGACGCTCGCCTGCCCCGTCGTCGGATTCACGGCGACAACCACCTGAACCTTTCTCGTCCAAAGGGAAACGGATCCCTGAGAAAGAATTGTGTCGTACCCCGACGAAGGACTGCCCTGGGTTACCGCAACCGTCGCCGTGCTTGAACCAACCGCCACCGAATAGCCCGAAGGCGCCGCGAACTGGTTATTCCGCGTGATCTGGAGCAAGGCATCTTCGGCGCCGCCGGCGGCGATCGCGTACGCCTCCTGTACCGCCTGATAACCGAATGCCGAATTCGCAAAGGATCCGGCCACAAGCGCAAGCGCGATGCCGGAAACCATGATGATGCTCCCTATGAAAATCACAAGGGCCAAAAGCGATTGTCCGGATGTACGGGAAAGCATAGCTTTATTTTAGCACCGCGGCGGCGACGGCCGATGGCGGTCTGCCGGGCTTCGATCGTCAAGGGCTCCAGTTCACTGTAATACTGCTTATCACCGAGCTCTGGCTTCCCGACGGGACGATAACTACCAGATACCGGAAATACCGATTATTATCGTATAACGTTTGGCTAAGGGAAGCGGCATCTCCTGATCCCACCGGCGTGTAATAGGTATTCCCCGTCCCGTCAGGTCCGGTAAATGTCCAAGGGCCGCTTGTAGCATTACTGGTCGCGAATTGGAACTCAACCGACGAAGACCCCGCCTGTGTCCCTTGCCAGAGTATCGAATTAAACTGCGCCCCGGCAGTTTCACCAGTGTCGAAAATGGGCGATTCGAGAGTACCAATGGAAGCGGAAGCGCCATAGCTCATCTGCGCCCCTACAGTATAGAACGTCCCCGGGCTCGACTGGTTGTTGTATTCGGTCGAGATCCAGTCGGGAGAAAGCGAGGTAGTCAGAATCCGTGATTCATCAGTGATATCGTTGACGGATCGATTGTTGGGATAGGGCACAACACAGGGTGTTGACTCGTTGATGCATATATTTGACATCGTTTCCGGCGTATTGACTGCGGTCGAAGTGACAAAACTTCCATCCACATAGAAACTCGCCAGCGTTCCACTCACCACGCCCGTGAGGTAGTACCATGTATCTGTTGCTACCGTGCCAGGATAGAGTAAATTGAAATTCGTCCAATTATAATCCATCCCAAACCCCAGCACACTCGACGTTCCTCCTATAAATCCCATAGTGTATCCAGGTGCAGTCGAAGTGCCCACACTAAATATCGTGCCTGCCAAACTATCATAGCCGAAAAACGATTTAATATTAACCCAACTCGAAATAGTGGCGTTGGTTCCGGGGATACTTGGGTTGTTCGTGTTCTGCGAATATACGCCCGAATATTGATTGCTATTGGGATAACTAACTGCACCATCGATTTCACCACTTGACGTTGCAACAGGTGAATTATATGAGGTGAGATTATTCGCATTGGCAGTGCTATCGTAAATGATGGTAGACGAAGAAGATGCCATATGATACACCGCGGCATAATTGCTGTTCCACGTCCCCGTGGCATTCGACGTATCGGACGTCGTGGACGCATTGTCATAGAACATATAGATGACGTTGCTCGAGGAGGAAAGCGCGGGAACCTTGACCCAGAAATTGATGGCGCCGGTTGTGGCATTGTATGATTCCCGCTCGAACGCCAGCGCGTTCGTGCCTGACGCGTCCGAGGTGAAAATGATGTCGTATCCATTCCCGTTCTGAACCATGCCGCCGGATGACGATGCGGCGAGATAGCTATACGTGCCGGAAATGAGCATCGGGAAATTCGTGAGTGCCGTGCCGTTTATAGGAGAAATCTCGTTCGTTGCCACGGTAATGGAACGGCGGTACTGATAGTTGTTTGGCCAGGCGGCGGAAGAAGACGTGACAGCGGCGGCGAGCGTCCCCTGGCTGTTGCTATACGTCATCTGCGACGAAGTTGCAAACTGCCAGCCCGGCGACGCCACCGGGCCAACAAGACCCGGACCGCCCGCCCAGCTCGTCTGCGAGAGAACATTCGCGCGGTTGCGCGTCAGATAACTGGAGAGGGTCGTGGTCGCGCCGTGAGTCCAGTCGTAAACGACCGCAATCGCTTTCGTCGATGGATCGTAGGTGTTCACCCCGCCGCCCGATGTCGACGTCACATTACCCGACGGATCGCGGTAGACATCGTTTACGTAAAAATAGCGGGTATACGTACTCGTCGAAACGGTAACGCTCTCGACGCCGCTCGTCGCGGTATATGGGGACGTCGAGGTCAAGAGGTAATAGGGGTTCGCGGAGCTCGTAGCAAGCGCCAAAATATTATGCCAGTTGCCGCTCGCCCAGACGCGGACGTTATCGAGCAAGCCACGCCCGAGATTCGAGGCGGTCTGCACCTGACGCGATTCTTTATTGATCTGGAGTGTCGGGGCAAGCATCGCCGCCGTTCCCGAAAAGAGGATCGTGCCGATGCCAAGCGCAACCAAAAGCTCGACGAGTGATTGGCCGGCACGGCCGGCGGCAACAGCGCGGAGATCTGTCATTCTTTAATGATATCAAACAAAATTGAAAAGACCCCGCGTAGGCGCGAGGTCTTAAATAATTGCTGGTCGGGCGATGATCTGTTTTTCCGGGCTTTCAAGTCCGGAGGAAAAAATTATATATGAGGACCATGACAACGACCTGATTTAATAATAACCCCTGCCGATGCACGGTCAAATGATGTTATCCACAGGCCCCGGAATGCTTATTACCCCCGTTTCGCCGGCCCGGAAGTGGGCGCGGGTGCGGTGGATGTCGGCGCCGCGGGCAATGTCCCCGAAGCGGCGCCCGGAATCACGCCTGGCAATGTACCCGAAGCTGCCGGCAATGCCGGATTTTGATAGAGAACCTGCTCGATCGCATCAGTTTCGCCTCCCAGCAATTTTTTAGCCGTAATCTGGAACGTGTTCATGCCATCCTGAAGCAGCACCGTCTTCTGCCAAGAGCCATCCGGCGCAATCGGTATCACGTCGCCGTTCAGGGAAAGTGAATCGGCGTTGCGTACTATGCCCTCAATGACAACCGTGCTTGACCCCGTCGTAAACGGATTGCTGGCCGGCGCCGAAACAGTCAGCTTCGGCTTCCCAAGAATGATTGGAATTTGAAACGCCAGATAGAGCATGACCGCCAGTATTACAATACCGATACCGATAAGCTTCGCGGGGGATCGCCGGACGAACCGGTTGCCCGGCAGGAGATCGGCCGGGCCGGAATTCTTCATTGCCCGCTCCTTTTTCAGCTGCTCCCACCAAACCTCGCCGTCGAAATCGAGCAGCTTCCCGAGGCGCACTAGGTATCCACGCACATAGGGAGCCGACGGAAGATCTCCATATCGGCCATAAAACAACGCATCAAGATGCGCCGGCGCGATACCGCTCGTCTCGGAAAGCTTCCTGAGCGAAAGACCGCGGTCTTTTACTTTAGCCGAGAAAAAAGTTTGAAAATTTGATTCTTCCGGTGTCATGGGGATGAGGCAATCGCGGAAATTACGAAAGCCGTTCGGCTATTTTTTCTTCATAGACATCGCGGGGCTTTGCGCCTTCGCCCGGCCCGATGAGCCCCTGGGACTCCATAAGATCAAGAAGCCGCGCCGCGCGGGCATAACCGACCTTCAAGCGGCGCTGGAGGAGCGACGCCGACGCCTTCTTTGCCTCGGCAACGACCGCAATTGCTTCGTCGAGCATCTCATCGCTGTCCTCGTCCTCGAGATAATCGTCAAAATTTCCCGGAACCGACAGTCCGCCAGCCGGAGCTATCGCCGCGGAACCGTTCGTCGCGCCGCCGTTGGCTGCTTTCCCGTTCGCCACGGCAAAATCAACCGCCGCATCCTCTTCTGTTTCGCTCTTGTTCTTTTCGCGTATAAAATTAGCGACGCCCTTAATTTCGTCTTCGCTGATGTACGCGCCCTGGATGCGTTTCGGCTTTGAAAGCTCAGCCGAAAGGAAAAGCAGATCGCCGTGGCCAAGCAATTTTTCAGCGCCGGGTCCGTCAAGAATCGTCCGCGAATCAATCTGACTCGCCACCTGCAACGCAATGCGCGCCGGAATATTCGCCTTAATAAGGCCCGTGATCACTTCGACCGATGGACGCTGCGTGGCAAGCAGGAGGTGAATGCCGGTTGCGCGCGCCATCTGGGCAAGCCTGACGATTGATCCCTCGACGTCGCGCCCGTAAGAGCTCATGAGATCCGCCAACTCATCGATTGCGATCAGCACGAACGGCAGCGGTTCGCCGCCGTGACCGTCGGGCCCGGCTCCCGCGCGGGCATTGTAACTCTTGATATCGCGGCTCCCGGCTTTCTGAAGCAGTTCGTAGCGGCGCTCCATTTCGGCGACCGCCCATCGGAAAACGCTGAGCGCTTTTTTATTTTCCGTGATTACCGGGCTCACGAGATGCGGGATGCCGTCGTAAATCGAAAGCTCGACGCGTTTCGGATCGATAAGCACGAGCTTCAGCATGTCAGGCGAATTCTTATAGAGCAGCGAGGTGAGGATCGAATGCACCAAAATCGACTTGCCTGAGCCGGTCGCACCGGCGATAAGCAGGTGCGGCATTTTCTCGATGCTTGCGAAATTCGGCTCCCCCGAAACATCCCTTCCCAGCACGAATCCCAGCGGCCCCGATTTCTCGAATTCCAGATAGTGCATCAGACTGCCAAGCCGGACGAGCGCCGCAGTCTTGTTCGGAACTTCGACGCCGACGAGCGATTTCCCCGGAATCGGCGCTTCAATACGCACCGGATGAGCCGCGAGCGCCAGTGCGAGGTCGGGATTGAGCGCCGTAATGCGCGACAGCTTCACGCCCTCCGCCGGCTTCAGCGTATACCGCGTAACCGCCGGGCCGACGTTGATCTCCCCCATCTCAACCGCAATGCCGAAACTTTCAAGCGTACGTTTAATAATATTGGCATTCGCAAGAAGATCGCCCGTGGTCGGTTTGCCCGCGTCGGATTTCAACAGCGAAAGCGGCGGCGCGACGTAATTCGTGAATACTTTCTCCTTTGTTTTGCGCGGCTTGAGTTCAAAATCGGGATCTACAATTTCAACCCCATCCGCTTTTTTCCCATTCTTCCCCGATTTCGCCGCCTTACCGGAACCCGTCTCTTCTTTTTTATCCTTCTCGCCCGTGGCGGCCTTCGCTTCATCCTCTTGCTCGCCGGCGCCCGTCACCACCAAACTATCCGCGGCCGCCTCTTCTTCTTCGGCGCGTTCATCAGCTGCCTGCCGCTGCGGCAACCGCAGTTTCAACGGTACGTTCGCCATAATGAGTACGGCAATCGCGAACAGGAAGGTGTTGATCACCGCGGCGGCGATCTCGCCGAATGGCGTGCGTAGAGATCCGAAGACAAGACCGAGCCAGCCGCCATGCGTCGGCGCGAAAATTTCAATCAAGCCGAGAAAAGACAACACGAGAAGTCCGGCACCGAGCATCGTTGCGCTCATGAACTGCCGTTCGCGCGAAAAAAGAAAAACCGCAGCGGCAAAAAGCAATGTCGCTGGAAGAATAAAATACCCCCAGCCAAGCAGGGCATCGAGCCCGTTGAATATCGCTTGTCCGGCCGGTCCGGCGGAATTGAACCCGGCCAGCACGAGAATTGCCGCGGCGCAGATAAAAATAATGGCCCAGATGCTTTTCCGGGTCTCGGGGTGGAGGCGGCTTGCCGGCAATGACCCTGCGCCAGCCGGCGCTCCGCCAACACCCCGACGGGTGTTTTTTGCCGCTCCGCGCGCATCGCCGGATCCGTTCCTGCGCCCATTCCCCCCGTTTTCCCTGCTGTTCTGTTTCGCCATAACGAATGTATTCTATAATAAATAGTGAAATGAATAAATACGCAAAAAAGCGGCTGGTCGTTTTTGACCTCGACGGCACACTCACTAAAACCAAGTCGGATATCGAGCCCGTCATGGCGCAAGCGATGGGCGCGCTTCTCGCGCGCAAAAAAGTCGCGATCATCGGCGGCGGAACATACCGCCAATTCGCCAAACAGCTGGTGGCTGGCCTCCGCGTCCCCAAAAACCTGCTGGCCAATCTCTTTCTTTTCCCGACGACGGCAACCGCTTTTTATCGGCACGATGGTCGGCGCTGGAAAAAAATCTATGCCATCAAGCTCACCAAGAACGAAACTGTCGCCATCCGGCGCGCATTTCGCGATGCGCTCCGCGAAGTCCGGTATGTTCCGCCGAAACAAACGTACGGCCGCACCATCGAAAACCGCGGATCGCAGGTTACCTTCTCGGCGCTCGGACAGGACGTGGTCGCCCGGCTCGGCGCCCGCGGCGTCAAATTAAAAGAGGAATGGAAACGTAAAAACGACGGCTTAAAACTCAAAATCGCGCGGCTCGTTCAAGAAAAACTACCCGGCCTCGAAGTCCGCGCCGCCGCATTCACCTCGATCGACGTGACGCGGAAGGGCATCGACAAAGCGTACGGCATCCGCCAGATCCAAAAAATTCTCCATATCCCGGTCAAAAACATGGTCTTTGTGGGCGACGCCCTCGGTCCCGGCGGCAACGACCACGCAGCCCGGAAAACCGGCATTGATTGCGTCGCCGTGCGCGGCCCGGAGGACACCATTAAAGTCATTGAAAAAATCATAAGTCCGCGCTAGAATCACGGTACCGCCGATGTAGCTCAATGGCAGAGCAATCCCTTCGTAAGGGAGAGGTTGGAGGTTCAACTCCTCTCATCGGCTCCTATATAAATCCTATTTATATTTATATCATTAACCTATGAAACCAATCGAAAATCTTGAAACCTTGCAGTCCGAAGCCCGCCGGCTGGGCGGGCGTCTTTGAGGTAGCAGCAAAACAGCAGCGGATCGCGGAAATTGAAACGGCCATGTCGTCCGCGGATTTTTGGGCTAACCGAGAAATCGCCGAACGGATGATTAAAGAGCTCGGCGAACTGACGGATATCGTTCATCGCTATCGGGAAATCGAAAACGGCATCACGGAACTCGCCGCGCTCCCGGGCGCCTCCGGCAAAGACACGGCCGGAAACCGGTTTTTCGAGCTCCGCAAAAAATTCCGGGAATTCGAACTGCGAGAACTTTTCAACGATCCTTATGACGCCCAAGCCGCCGTCCTCACAGTTTATCCCGGCGCGGGCGGCGACGACGCATCCGACTGGGCCGGCATGCTCTCCCTGATGTATGAAAATTACGCCAAGAATCGCAATTGGAAACTCCGGGTTGTCGACGACAATCCCCGCTCGCGCGCCATTGAAATCCGGGGCGACCACGCCTACGGCTATCTAAAAAAAGAATCCGGCGTCCATCGTCTGGTTCGTAATTCGCCCTTCAACGTGAAACATACCCGTGAAACATCATTTGCGCTCGTCGAAGTAGTGCCGGATCTGCCGCCAGTCGAAGAATCACGCCTCCAGATTCCCGACCGCGATCTCAAATTCGATTTTTCCCGCGCGGGCGGCCCCGGCGGCCAGAACGTCAATAAAGTGGAAACCGCCGTGCGCGTCACGCACCTGCCGACCGGGCTCGTCGTATCCGCCCGCACCGAACGGTCACAAGCCCAGAACCGCGAATATGCATTGCGGCTCCTCAAGGCGAAGCTCCTGCGCCTTATGGAAAAGGAGCAGGTCAGCGAACTTGGCAAGCTCCGGACGAACATCAAACCGGAATGGGGCAACCAGATCCGCTCATATGTTCTCAACCCCTACCAGCTCGTCAAAGATCACCGCACGGAAATCGAAACATCCCGCGTCGACAATGTGCTCGCAGGCGATATCGACCTCTTCATCGAAGCGGAGCTTGAAGAAGCCGGGCGGTAGCGTCATCCGCCTCGCTGTGATAAAATAGTAAAGTTCCATGATTGTTTTCCAATCAGTATCACGAAAATTCAACGGACACGCCACCGCGCTCGAAGATGTAAATTTTGAAATCGATCCGGGCGAATTCGTGTCCCTTGCCGGACGATCCGGGGCCGGAAAGTCCACTATTATCAAGCTCCTCATCGGTGAAGACCGCCCGTCGCGAGGCCGGGTCTTTTTCGGGCAATACGAAGTCAACAAGCTCCGCGACAACGAGCTGCCGGCTTTCCGCCGCCATATCGGCGTCGTCTTTCAGGATTTCCGCCTCCTGCCGACAAAAAACGCTTATGAAAACGTGGCGTTCGCGCTCGAAGTTTCCGGCCGGCCACAGCGTGAAATCGCCGAACTGGTCCCGCAAGTTCTCGATATGGTGGGGCTCGGCGATAAAACGAACAATTTCCCCCACGAGCTCTCGGGCGGCGAACAGCAGCGGGTGGCGATCGCCCGGGCCATGATCCACCGCCCGGAGGTCATTATTGCAGACGAACCGACCGGAAATCTCGACCCGTTCCATACCGCTGAAATCATCAAATTGCTCGAAAAAATCAACCAGCTCGGAACGACCGTCCTCCTCGCGACACACGACAAGGAAGTCATCAATAACCTCGAGCGGCGCGTCATCACCCTCGACCGCGGGCATATCATCCGCGATGAAAAGAAAGGTAAATACATCCTCGTCTAATGTTCACCGTCATCTCGCGTATTTTTCATTTCGGTTTCAAAAATTTCTCCCGAAACGGATGGCTTTCCACCGCGACTGTAGCCATCATGACGCTCGCCCTCCTCGTTTTCGGCGGCCTGATTCTCTTTAGCTACGTAACCCAGCAGGCCGTCACCTCGATCGAGAATAAAATAGACATCAGCGTTTACTTCAACACCAACACCCCCGAGGATCAGATCCTGAATATCCAGCAATCACTCGAACAGCTCCCCCAGGTGGCAAATGTGGGATATGTCTCCCGAGACCAGGCGCTCGCAACCTTCCAACAGAACCATGCAAACGACCAGACCATCACGCAGGCAATCAACGAACTTGACACCAATCCGCTTGAGGCGTCACTCAACATCAAAGCGAAAGATCCAAGCCAGTACGGCACCATCGCCGACTATCTGAATTCGCCGAATCTTACCCAGTACATCGATACGGTGAGTTATGCCCAGAACCAGGACGTCATCCAGCGGCTTGCCACCATCGTCCGCATCATGGATCGCGGCGGCTGGGCTGCGACCATTTTTCTCGTCATTGTCGCCGGCCTTGTCGTGTTCAATACCATCCGGCTCGCCATCTACTCCAGCCGCGAGGAAATCAGCGTTATGCGAGTCGTCGGCGCCTCAAACAGCCTGGTGCGCGGGCCTTTCGTCGTTGACGGCATGCTCTCCGGCGCCATCGCCGCAATTTCAAGCGTCATCCTTATCGCCCCCATCGTCTACTTCATATCTCCCTACCTCGATAATTTCATCCCAAATCTCGGACTCTTCGGCTATTTTTCATCCCATATTCTCCAACTTCTGGTTTATGAGTTGGCTTTCGGCGTGATAATCGGCGCTTTTTCAAGCTTTTTCGCGGTGCGGCGGTATCTGCGGAATTGATCTTTTGTTTTTTAATCTTTTTTTAATATTCATTTGGTAGAATTAAGCCATGAAGGTCCTTTTAGCCGAGGACGATCCCTCGGTGGCGAGTTTCGTCATTAAAGGGCTCGAGGGGGAACGATTCGTGGTTGATTGGACGCCAAAGGGCGACCAGGCGACCTTTTGGGGCAGAGTCAATTCCTACGATGCCGCGATTCTAGACATAAATCTAACCGGGGAGGTTACCGGGCTTGAAGTATGCCGAAAGATCCGCGAGAAGGGACAGGAATTCCCTATTATTATGCTCTCTGTTATTCACGATCTCGGCACTAAAATCAATACGCTGAATGCCGGAGCTGACGATTACCTCACGAAGCCATTTTCCATGGCAGAACTCGCGGCTCGCATCAGAGCGCTCCTCCGCCGCGAAAAACATATCACCGGACCGGTGCTCAAGGCAGCCGATCTGACACTCGACATCACAGCGCGCACCGTCACCCGGGCAAATCAGCATATAACGCTGAACCGCAAAGAGTTCTCTCTACTCGAACTCTTGATGCGAAACCAGGGCGCTACTATGACGCGAAACATGATCCTCGAACATGTTTGGGAAACGAACGTCGACCCCCTGACCAACACTGTCGACGTCCATATCCGCTTCCTCCGGCGCAAAATCGACGACGGCCATGCAAGGAAGCTGATTAAAACCATCCACGGCTATGGTTACAAACTGGAAGTATAAAATTTTGAAGTACTGGCGGGCAATCGGCGTCGCCGCAGGCGAAAGCTCGTCGAGACCGACCCCCGTTCACCTGATTTTTCTCATCGCGGGAGCGCTGATTTTCTTTTTCGCGGAATTCGTTATCGAGCAATGGCTTTTCGATAATGATTTCGTGGTTGATGCGCTCGGCGCCGCGACCGGCGCACTCGCACTGCTCCTTTTCCGGTCCGCTATCCTAAACGCGCGTCTCTACCGCGAACTAAAACGGAATACCGAAGGCCTGGAACGGCGCATCGCGGAAATTGCGCATGAATTTCAGACACCGCTTGCGGTTCTGAAGTGCAATCTTGCCGAACTGGAAGGCGCTTCAACCACCAAACGCGAATCGTGGGCCTACCGCCACGCATCGTATGCCGCAACAAGAAACAAAGCTCTGACGGGCGCCAATGAAACCATCGATCGCCTTTCCAGGCTGGTGAACACTATGCTTGAAATATCACGACTCCGCTTCGCGCCAAACCATGCCCGCGCCATTGTCGATATCGCCGGTCTTGCCCGCGCCATGCACGAAGATTTTTCTCCGCTCGCAGAAGACCGCGGCATCACACTGCGTTTTGAAGAAAAATCCGAACATCTACCGGTATCCGGCGATGCAGATAAATTAACCGAAGTTTTTATGAATCTCATTTCAAACGCCATCAAACACACGCCGCCCGGCGGAACTATTGCGATACGCGTCGGCGCGGTAGAGAATGGCGCCGCCGTAATTTCAATCACCGACACCGGAAGCGGCATTGCATCCGATGATCTACCTCATATCTTTGAACGGTTCTATCGTATTGGCGGCTGCGGGAACGCACAGCAGGGCACCGGACTCGGCCTGCATCTTTCCAGGCAAATAGTGGAGGCGTACAACGGAACAATCACCGCCGAAAGCAAAATCGGCGAAGGAAGTTGTTTTACGGTTACGCTTCCTGTCGTGCAGATGCTCGAACCAAAACCGGCTGGACGATTTGCGATGCTCAGCATCGCGTCCAAACAACCGGCGTCAGGCCGGAACAAAGCTCCGGAATCCGCGTCCGAAGCCGTGGTATAATCAACCTATGCAAACAGGAACCATGGCGCAAAAACGACGCGTATACCGCCAATCCGACAGTGATCTTGTTTTTAAGTCCGACGGCAACGCTCCGAACGGCATGTCCGACTACCAAAATTCTGCGGGCAAAAAACTTTCCGCCTCTCCCCTGTATAATGCATCACTGCCACCGGAGACGCGCCCCGAAGACCGGACGTATGTTTTCCGCCTCCGCGATCTCCCTAATGAACAAAAACCGCGCGAAAAACTTTTGAAAAACGGCCCAACGGCGCTCTCAATCGCCGAACTGGTCGCCATCATCTTGAACGTCGGCACGCGCCGCGAAGACGTTCTTGCAATGTCCCGCCGACTCCTCAAAGAATACGGCGACAGCGTCATTGTCGCCCAAAAGGACCCCGCGAAGGTCGGCGAATTGCTCGACATCCCCATCGGCAAGGCTTGCCAGCTCGTCGCATGCTTCGAACTGGGCCGACGTTTGTTCCGACCGGCAGACGCGCGGCGACCGGTCACCATCCGCACCGCAAGCCAGGTTTATGAGTACCTCAAAGACATGCGCGATCTTCCAAAGGAACACTTGCGCGGGCTCTATCTCGACAGCCGTTACCGGCTCATCCATGACGAGCTCATCTCGATCGGGACCTTGACGTCAAATATCGTCCATCCGCGCGAAGTTTTCCGGCCGGCACTCGAGTATTCGGCTGCAGCGGTTATCCTCGCCCATAATCACCCCTCCGGCATTGCAAAACCGAGCGATGCCGATCTCGCAATCACCCTCCAGGTCATCAAAGCCGGCAAGGTTCTTGGCATCGACCTCCTCGATCACGTCATCGTGGCGAAAAATAAATACGAGAGCGTGCCAGCGGAGTACTAGGGATATTTGGCTGATTAAATGCAAAGCGGCCCCCCATCGAGGCCGCTTTGCATATCTTCTCTTCTTAGTGTTTTCGACTAACTAACAGGTCGAAAGGGTCCCCGCACCAAGGAAGTTGGCGATAACAAGCGGAATGGCGCGCGCCAAAAGTGCAACACCTACCGCAACCGCCGCATACAACAACATACTCCCTGCTGCCTTGACTTTCTCCGCATCTCCGCCGGCAAAGAGGTACTTGAACGCCGCGAGGACGATAAATATGACCGTCAAAGCGACAAGGAAGTAAAACAACCAGCTAAAAACAACGCAAACGATATTCAGGACGCTCTGCACACTGTTAATCTGTGCGCCCGGAGCTGTGCTTGGCGTCGGAGGAACCGGAACCGGAATCTGAGCCGAAGCCAAAACAGGCAAAGCAAGCGATAAAATCGAGATACCGAATTCCTTGGTAAAAGCGATGGCTTTTTTCATGATTTCGTGCGATTTTCGACCTTTCCGGATACAAAGCTAGTATAGCACCCTTCCCCTAAAACGCCAATCGAGTTGCTGCGTTTAACAAGCCAATAGAGCCGGACTGATAGCCCCCAGGAAGTCGCCAACGATGAGCGGGAGTGACTTCGCCAACAACGCCACCGCAACCGCAATCGCCGCATATAAAATGGTATTTGTTGCGCCTTTTATTTTTTCGGGATTGCCGGAAGCCGTAAGATAGCGATATGCCGCAATAACAATAAACACTACCGTAAGGGCGATCAGAAAATAAAACAGCCAACCAAAAACAACACAGGTCAAATCCAGCAAATTCTGCATGGTACTGACCGGCGGCGGAGGAGTCAGCCCGCCACCCGCATCGGACCCGGCCGGCAACGGATAACTTGGGTTACTGATGGTACTATTAAGCATGAAAGCCAGTAATGGCAAAGGCAGAACTGCATAAAATCCGGATATCCGAACCCGGAATTTATTTAATATAGTTTTCATCGTTAATCTAATTGAAGCTTTCCCGACCTTTTCAATATTATTTGGATAATTAACATTTTGATAATGAAAATGAATAGGTACCCCCTACGAACGTAGCCACAATATAAGGAAATCCTTTTGCAATCAATGCTACAGTAACTCCGATGGCCGCGTACAGGATGATTTTGTTGGCTTTCCCGATCTTCTCGGCGTTGTCTCCTCCGGTAATATAGTTGAACGCGGCAAAGAGAATCATAATGAACGACAGCGCCATCAAAGAATAAAACATCCAGGCGAAAATTCTGCACATTAAATCCACGACCGCCTGAGCCGATGTTATCGGAGATGTAATATTATTCGCGCTCCCAGTAGGGTCGGCGGCAACGGCGGTTATCACGGAAAATAACCACATCCCAAGGGCGGACCCTCCCGACATTAATTTATGTTTCATAACGATAAATTACCTTTTTCTCGACCATCGACCGTATTAACCGATAAACCTACCCAAAAAGAATCTATAAAATCTATCAGCTCTCCGCTCACTATGTGAGTATATCATATTTCACCGACCCTGGAAAGCGTTACCGCAAAAGCTTAGTGGGAAGGAACTGCCGTCATCCGGATTGCTCGGCGAATATATCACCCCTTCGCTCACGCTTAAGTCGCAGGCCTGCGACTTGGTAATAGCCAAAAGACTCAGGAAATCCGCTTCGGCCGGGATCCTCCATGATGAGAAGGGGGTACTACTCACCCCAATCCAAAATCCAGAATAAGTTGGCAAATAAACTATCGCGTAGTTAGTTGTTGTTTCAAGGACATAATCTCCCGCCTCGTTGATCTGTGGATTAGAGAGATAAAAATTCTTTACCGTTATCGATCCCTGATTCGTTCCTATCGTAAGCGTAGCTCCCGTTGGCGTCGATGAAGCAGTGTCGCTTGGCATTGATAAATCCGCACCATTCCCCGTAGACAAGGGGGCAGCCAAAGGGAGCGTCGCACCCGACTGAGCCGGAACCCTTGAATCTTGTCCCGTATTCCGACCCAGGTAAAAAATCCCAGCAATCAAAAACGCTAACGCGCCAACGATACTTCCAATAATTATTTTTCTCATGCTGATAAAGCTTTTTTAACAACCGCCAGTCCCGTGCGGAATATCGAGGTGAATATTATTCCCTTTTGTTGTGGCGAAGCTTTTGGCGCCCGGGCATTTGGCATCAGCATATTCGTTTAATACATTATTAGGGCCCTCTCCGCAAGCTTGCGCTGCATTTTCAAACGGCTGGATTCCGCTGCAACCGCTCCCTACGCTAACATCGATTGCACACCCATCGTTATGAGCTGGGTCTAAATGAGGATCGGTCGGCGGCATCGCTTCGGTGACGCGGAAATTCGGATCATGTTGCGCGATGCAACTGACCACGGCGACCATTGCCGCTGAAGCGCCACAATGCGTTTTTGCGCTATCTTGACACCACTGGCTTGGCAATGTCTGGCAGGGTCCACCGGCACACTGGCCAGGAGCAAGCGCCGAGGGCGCTGGCGTTGACGGAGGAGCTGCGGTAGTTCCGACTGCAACGCCTACTTTTGACACATTCGGCAGCTGACACGTCACCAGGCTCGGATTCACCGTATAGAGAATCACGTATGCTCCAGCCAGCAGCAAGGTACCGATTAGTGCGCTCCAAATCCAGGAGCGTCCGTCGCTTTGCGCTTGCGGATTCCCTTGCGATGTCGCATAACGAAGACCTCCGTACACAATTGATCCGAATGCCAGCAGCCCGGCGGCGATGAGGGCGAAATTATAGAAGCCGACGATCCATCCACAGGGCCCCGAAGTGGATACATTTTGCATACCGGGGATGCTCCCATTGATCGACACATCTCCATAAGCGATCGCAGCCGGCGCCAAGATGACCAAAACTAATACGAGGAAGAGGCATGAAAGCGATTGATTTGTTTTTTTAAAAAGCTGCATGAGAAGCGCTCAATTATAGAGAACATGTTGCCGTTCCAAAACCGCCAACTCCCGTGATCCCTATTACATGAACAAAGGTGGCGACGATCAGCCAAGCGCATAAAACAATAACCAAGCCCCAGACCGCCCCCAAAATAGTGCCCCGACCGCGACTCACCATTTCGGGACTCGCACCGCCCAGCATGATCATAATGCCGCCGATGGCGGCAAAAAGTGGCACGATGATCCAGATAACAAAACCGATCACATAATAGATAACCTGGGCAACCTGCGCTACGAAGTCGCACAGATTGGTGCATACCGGGAGCTGCGTTTTGCCCACATTCGTCGAAGTCGCCCCGACACACACGGTGAGCGGGCCGGCAATAATATTCGGATTAAAAACCATGCTTTTGATCGCCGTATGATCAGCCAGTGCCGCTACAGGGGCTGCAAATAGAACCGCCAGCGCACCGACGGCAATAATCATCGCTCCGGGATGCCGCGCGAGGGCATTCATGGCGAAACCGATTTTTGTACGTTTCATTTTCATCGCATCGTTCACTGATTGCCCGCATTCTGCATCACCCCGGTAATTGCCGTCGCTGCGACGCCAAGCGCATTCGACGAATCCATCGTTCCACCCAGTACGTTCTGAATCGCCGTGTTCATAATAGTATCGATTTGAGTGCTGTCTGCTTCATACCACGACCGCGCCGTCAAGGCCTGCGAGGCGAACACGCCGTATGTCGCGTCGCTCATAGCCGTAGCAATAGTGGCGCGGTTCGCTGGCATCTCGCCCATGTTTGTCCCGTAAACATTCTCGGCAGCCGGATTCGAAGTCACGTAAAGCACGAATGACCATGCGGGCATAATCTGACCCGCCCGCGAAACCGCCAGGCCCTCGTAGCTCGGATAATTCACCGCAATCGTAGCGCTGGCCGGCTGAGGCATTGGCGCGATGCCATAATGGAGAAACGGCGCCTTCTGCTTAAAGGTGGACATCGCAGACCCATAATCAAATAAAATAGATGTTTCCCCCGAAGCGAAACTTTGCAACGCGTTCCCCATGCCGTCATTCCAAGTGTAATAAGGAGAAGAAGGATTGGCGAACTGCAGGTAAAAATTGAACGCAGTAAGACCGGGGTTATTATTTTCTCCGTCGGTATTATCAAACGCCGCAGTCGTGCCGCCGTTACTTACCATAGTCGTTCCATTCTGCAGCATTAAAAGAAATACAATATCTGGAGCATCGGCGATGCTCGTCTGCGATCCTCCGATCGCCGCCGCCGCCTGGGTAATCTGGCCCTGGCTGTTCAAAATCCTCAACTTCGGAATATCAGCCTCAAAATCATTCCATGTTTTCGGCGGGTAAACAATCCCGGCCGTATTAAAGAGATCTTTGTTATAATACATAACCATGGTGTCAAGATCGAGCGGCATCGCATAAATATTCCCGCCTGTTACAAAATCCTGGCTTACCACGTCAGGAAAATTCTGTTGGAGCATCGCAAGGTTGAACTGTGAGGAAAATGATGTGGGCAGAGCTGCTGTTTCCGATATCCATTTTCCTAGGTCGTGATTTTTGAGTTCAAAAATATCTGGCCCGGTTCCCGCCGCAAATGCCTTGAGAAGTATGCTTTGATAACTTGCCGGATCAATTTGCGTGTAATCAATAGTGGTGTTCGGGGCATATGTCTTATATGCCGTCGATAGCGCATCGAAAACAGTCTTTGGATCGGTCCCCCAGGCCGTAAGTGTCAATTTTGCGCTCTGGCTTGACGAGCCTCTCAAGCCGAAATAGAAAACGCCAAGCCCGCCAACCACCACGAGGCCGGCAATCAATATGATCGCTAATTGTCGTTGGGTGAATTTCATGCCCGCTTTTCTGCTTCGCCGCGGGACCAGAATCTAAGCGACGATTGTTCCCGCAATCCGATCGCCGGCATTCAGATTCATGATCCGAACGCCCTGCGCCGAACGGCCGGTTATACGCACCGCCGCAAGCTCCGTTCTGATCATCTGCCCTTTCGCCGAAAGCGCGAATATCTCTTTTTCTTCCGTAACCACATGCGCGGAGATCACCGGCCCGGTCTTTGGCGTAATCTCCGCCGTTTTAATTCCGGAACCACCGCGGCCCTGCGCTTTGTATTCCGCGAGAGGCGTCTGTTTGGCGAAGCCGTTTTCCATAACAACCAATAGCTTTGCGTCCTCTCCTTTAGTAATTATATCAAAACCGGCAACGGCGTCGTTCTGTTTCTTGAGCCTGATGGCCCTAACGCCGGCAGCCGCCCGTCCCATCGAACGGACTTGTTTTTCATCGAATCGAATCGATTGCCCCTGCCGCGTCGCGAGAACTGCCTGATCTGCGCCGCCGGTCAGGCGCGCCCACTTTAGCTGATCCCCTTTCTTAATCTTGATCGCGATGATGCCCGTTCGGCGGATATTTTCGAAGTCGGTCAATGGAGTCTTCTTGATAATCCCCGCCTTGGTGGCCATCATTAGAAACTTATTCCGTTCGTTCTTGCCGGAATAATTCACGATGGCACTCACCGTTTCCTCAGCGGGAAGTTCCAGGAAATTCTGAATCGCCCGACCCTTGGACGTCCGCGTTGCCTGCGGGATTTCGTGCACCTTCGTCTGAAATACGCGCCCGCGATCCGTAAAGAACAGCACATTATCGTGCGTTCGCGCGCTGAAAAAATGCGAAAGAATGTCATCTTCGGCCACGTCGGATCCAATTAACCCTTTACCGCCACGCCTCTGCGCCTTGAACGTGTCCGGC
>JAJXYP010000051.1 GCA_021780545.1 bacterium | reverse complement strand
GAGGCCGTAAAGAAAGCAAAGGACGGCGACGATCCCGCGGCGATAAAATCCGCGACCGACGCTCTTTCGGCCGAGATACAAAAAATCGGCCAAGCGTTCTATAATGAACAGAATGGATCCCATGACCCCCCCTCCTCCGGCGCCGGAGAACCCGGCGCAGAGCCGGGGACTGATCAGCCCCGATAGGATTTATCAGAAACAGGGCGGCGCGAACCTGATGAACCCGGTGCATTTCGGCGCCGGCGATCGGGACGGCGCGCTCTGGCGGTCCGCATCGATCGATGCGGCGGCGGTGATTTTAGCCGGACTTTTCGGCTACGCATTCGCCCGGTATCTTGCGGGCGGGACAATCTGGTTCGCGTTTGCGGCGCTGCTCGGGTGGTGCGCGGCATCGGTGATTGAGGGATTTCTCGCGAACCAGCCGGGCCGGCGGTTCCTTATAGCGCTCCTTGAAACGCTCGCCGCGCTCGCCTCGTTCTATTCGTACGGGTGGCAGGCGCTCGCGCTCGGCGGATTGCTGCTTTTCGGCTGTCTTATGTGGGGATACTTTTCGATGCGGCGGTCGATTGGCAACTCGATCGAAGTGGCATTTTTCGCGGCGAGCGGCCGCGCGGTCGGCAAAGTGGTAACAGGCGCCGTCATTTTCATGATCGTCATGTATGCGGCGCTTACGAACAACAACGGGAATTTTTTCGTGTCACAGACCGGATTCAACGCATTTTTCGGATGGACGGCTTCGTTTGTCAATAATTTCTATCCGAGCGTGCCGCTTACGGGATCGTTCGGCGATTTTGCCGATGCGGTGGCCCGCGTCCAGCTTGAAAACAATCCGCAGTTCCATTCGCTTACGCCGGCGCAGCAGTCGCAGGCGCTTACGCAGGCGGCCGGAGCGATCGTAGGATCCTTCACGGCGCCGCCCGATGCTCCGGCCGTTTCGTCGTCGACAGCGACGAGCAATGTCTTTTATAACTATCTTGCCGGCTGGTCGGCGCGCCTTGGGCAGCGGTTCAGCACCGGGTTCGTTGGCGCATGGGGGTTGCTCCTCTTCTTGATTTTGCGGAGCATCGGTATTATCGTCGTTTGGGCGGGGCAGTTCGTCGCACTGCTCGCCTACGAAATTCTTCTGGCGTCGGGTTTCATGAAAATCACCGAAGAATCGGCGACCCGGGAGGTTGTTAAATATTAACCATGGCAAAAGACTACTATCAGATTCTCGGCGTCGCAAAGAACGCGACGGAAGAGGAAATCAAAAAAGCATACCGCAAGCTGGCCCATCAGCATCATCCCGACCGCGCCGGCGGCAATGAGGCGAAGTTCAAGGAGATCAACGAGGCCTACCAGGTTTTGTCCGATAAAAACAAGCGCGCCCAGTATGACCGGTTTGGCACGGCGGAGCCGATGGGCGGTTTTGGCCGCGGTCCGGGCCCGGGGTTCGGCGGTTTTGGCTTTGATCCGTCGCAGTTCGGCGATTTGGGCGATCTCGGCGACGTGATGGAAAGTTTTTTTGAAGGATTCGGCGGGCGGCCGCGTCGCAAAACGTACGAACACGGAGCCGATCTTGAGGTGCAGGAGCAGATTTCGCTTGAAGAAGCGTATCGGGGCGTCGTGAAGTCGCTGCGGCTTCGGATGCGCGTTTCCTGTGAAACGTGCAAGGGCAAGGGCGCCGCGCCCGGCAGCGGTTTTGAAAAATGTTCGACCTGCGCCGGCCAGGGCGAGATTCGCACCGAGCGGCGGACATTTTTCGGCAGTTTTTCGCAGGTGAAACTCTGCGATGCGTGCCACGGCACCGGCGAGGTGCCGCAGAAGGCCTGCGCTGCGTGCCGCGGTTCCGGCCGCCGCGACGGCGATCGCGAAGTCCGCGTTGAAATCCTGCCCGGCATCGAGGACGGTCAGCTGATTCAGATTCGCGGCGCCGGCGAAGCCGGCGAGCGGGGGACGTCCTCGGGCGATCTCTATGTGCGCATCCGGGTGAAAGCGCACCCCGGGTTTGAGCGTCGCGGCGCCGACCTGATTGTTTCCCGCGAATTGAATGTTATCGACCTTCTTCTCGGTAAAAAAATCGATGTCCAGACGCTCGGCGGCCGCGTTATTTCGGTGGAGATTCCGGCTGGATTCAATCTGAAGGAACTGTGGCGGATTCCGGGCGAAGGCATGCCGCGTTTTAATGCGTTCGGCCGCGGCGATTTTTTTGTGAACTTCATCGTGAAAGCGCCGAAGAAATTAGATGGCAAGGCGCGCAAGGCGCTTGAGGAGCAGGAGTAGCATGTCGGGCGCGCGGCCGGTTAGCGTGAAGGCGGGCCGGGATGTGACGGTCAGTTCTGACCGGCGCCTGGTGCCGCCGCGGGAAGCGGCTGCGCTTTATATCGAGCTGGGCTGGGGAACGTCCCGTCGGTATACGGTGGAGCGGATGCGCCGGTCGCTCCGCAATTGTGACATTGTCGTCTCCGCCCGGAATAACGCCGGCGAACTGGTGGGTCTTGCCCGGGCGCTTTCCGATTTCGCCATTGAAACGAAAATTCTCGATATCGTGATTGTTCCCGAATACCAGGGGCAGGGCATCGGCCGCGTGATGATGCGGGTGATTGCATCGCTTGCGCCGGGTACGAACGTGTATTGCGAGACCGAGCCCCGGAATTTCGGCTTCGTGCGCGCCTGCGGGTACGTCCGCCGGCCCGGCCTTACGGTGTTCGTGAAGCGCGGGGGAGAGGAAATCCGTCGAATCTGATACAATGCAGACAACGGACGGATTATGGAAACGCCACCGAAGCGGAAAACATTCGAAGCCGCGTACGCCGCGCTCAACGCGGAGCAGCGCCGCGCTGTCGATACGATCGACGGTCCGGTTATGGTGGTTGCCGGTCCCGGTTCGGGCAAGACCGAACTGTTGAGCGTCCGGGTCGCGAACATCCTCCGGCAGCGCGACACCGGCCCCGAGCACATTCTCTGCCTTACATTTACCGATGCGGCGGCGGCGAACATGCGCGATCGGCTTTCTGCCATCCTGGGGTCGGCGGCGTACCGCGTTGCGATCCATACATTCCACAGTTTTGGGGTCGAAATCATCAACCGCTATCCCGGTCGGTTTTACGGCGGCGCCGCTTTTTCTGCTGCCGACGAGGTGACGCAGATGGAGATTCTCGAAGATATTATGAGAGAGCTTGATCAGGGCGATCCGTTGCGGGCGCAGCATGACGATCGGTTTGTCCATTTGGGCGCCGCGCGCCGCGCGATTGAACAGCTGAAGAAGGCAGGTTTGCCTCCGGACGCGTTCGAGCGATTGCTGTCCGCGAACCGCGAGGCGATCGCTCGCATCGAACCGGTGATCCGGCCGGTTTTCGGCGAGCGGGTATCAAAGAAGCTGTTCGGCCCGGCTCGCGCGGCGGCAGAGAAGATTGCGGCGCAAGTGCCGGCGTCGGCGCCCGAAGAGACTGCCGGGCGAAGCGTTTTCGGCGATCCGCCGTTCGCGCGCCAGTTCGCCGATTCGCTGTCTCGCGCGATTGATCTTGCGGAAGAGGAAGGTACGCCGGCGCTTACCGCCTGGAAAGAGCGATACATCCGGCGCGGCGAAGACAAACAGGCGCATGTTGCCGACTTGCTCGATATGCCGATATTCGAATCGCTTGCGGTCGTGTATCGGCGGTATGTGGAGAAGATGCATTCCGCCGGCTGCTACGACTACAATGACATGATTCTTGACGCCGTCGCGATGTTGCAGGGACATGAGGACATCCGGTACGAACTGCAGGATCGGTATCAATATATCCTCGTCGATGAATTTCAGGATACGAACGATGCCCAGCTGCGGCTGTTGCGTCTGGTTGCGGATCGGCCGGAGGAGGCGCGGCGGCCGAACCTTATGGTTGTGGGGGATGATGATCAGGCCATTTTCAAATTTCAGGGCGCCGAATCGGCGAACATTGTGAGGTTCGAAGAGCGGTATGATGATCCGACCGTTGTTATTTTGAAATCGAACTACCGTTCTTCGCAGCCGATTCTCGATCTTGCCCGGCGGGTGATTCTCCAAGGCGGCAACCGGCTGGAGCGGCTCAAGCCCGCTTTCCGGAAGGAGCTCGTGGCGGCGCGGAGCGATCTCCGGCTCGGCGCAATCCGCGCGAAGGAATTCGCGTCGCGGGAAGCCGAATATCGCTGGATCGCCGGCGAGATAAAATCGCTTATCGGGCAAGGCATTAAGGAGAAAAAAATCGCGGTGATCGCGCGCCACCATGAGGAACTCGAGGCGGCTGCCCGGGCGGCCCGTACCGCGGGGATTCCGGTTTCTTACGAGCGCCAGGAGAATGTGTTGACCGCCGAGCATATTGTTCCGCTCATTGTAATGGCGCGTTTCGTCGATTCAATTATGCGAAAGTCGCCCGCGGCGGATGAACTGCTGCCTGAGATTCTCAGCTTCCCGTTTTGGGGCGTCGATCGCAGCGCCGTTTGGGAGGTTTCCGTGCGGGCGGCGGCGGAGCGGAAGCCGTGGCTTTTGGTGATGCGCGAAATTGGAGGCGAGCTCAAAGCAATCGCCGACTTTTTCATCGATCTTGGCGCGCGCGCCCGGCATGAAACTGCGGAAGAAATTCTTCATGCGCTGATCGGAGCGCCGGCAGAGGAAGGCGCGGGGATCAGTTCCGGAGCTCCGCCGGCGATGGTTAGCCCCTTCCGGACTTATTATTTTGGGGCCGACCGTTTCAAACGCCGGCCGGACCAGTATCTTGGGTTTCTTTCCGCGCTCCGGTCGCTCATCCGCGCGCTTCGGGAATATCGGCCCGGGCAGCCGGTTTCCGTTGCCGACCTGGTGGCATTTTTCGATCTCCACGTCAAAAATCGCATTCCTATCAGCAACACGAGTCGATTCTCGGATGGCCGGAACGCGGCGCAGTTCATGACAGCGCACGGTGCGAAGGGGCTTGAGTTTGAGGCGGTGTTTGTTCTCGATTGTGAAAACGATGTCTGGTCGGGTGCCGGTTGGCGGCGTGAATTGCCGCTGCCGGCGAACGTTCCCGCCGGACCCGGCGGCGATAACCGCGACGACCAACTCCGCCTTTTTTACGTTGCGATGACCCGAGCGGAGCGTTTGCTTTATTTCACGGCGAGCCGCCGCGACCTCCGCGGGCGTGATGCTGATCGGCTGGCGTTCCTTGCGGCGCCCGAAGGCGCGGAGGAGTGGATCGCGATCGAAGCCGCCGATGTCAGAGCGGATGCGTCATCGATGGAGGATGCGATGCTTGAGACGTATGAAGCGCCGTCCGCCGCGCAGCCGCCCGCGCCGCGGGAGAGGGAGCTTCTTGAGCCGGTGCTCGAGCGGTATCAGCTGAGCGTGACGCACCTCCAGAATTTTCTTGATATCGTGTCGGCCGGCCCCCGTGTGTTTTTCGAGCGCAATCTCCTCAGGTTTCCGTCGCCGAAATCCGCCGCCGCCGGTTTCGGTTCGGCGATCCATGATGCGCTGAGCCGGATATCCGTTGCGCTGAGGGAAAACGGCAGGGCGCCGGAGCTCGCCGACGTCGTCGGTTGGTTCGAGGAATACCTCGCGCTCGAGCGGCTCAATGCGCAGGATTTCGAGCGCATGCGGAAGCACGGCAGAAAAATTTTGGAGGCGTACTACCCGCAACGGCAGAACGCGTTTTCGCCGGCCGACGTCGTCGAGTTCGATTTCCGCAATCAGGGCGTGGTGCTCGGCGAAGCGCGGCTTGACGGTAAGGTGGATCGGATGACGCCCGCGGGATCCCGGATGGCGGTGTGCGATTACAAAACCGGACATGTGCTTACCTCATGGGATGGCGGCGATTTATACGAGAAAATCAGAGCGTGGAAGTACCGGCAGCAGATCGTTTTTTATAAATTGCTCATCGAACATTCGCGGGATTTCGGCGCAACGTATACGGTGGCCGAAGGCCTCATCGAATTCGTCGAGCCGCACCGCGGCCGCATAATCGATCTTCCCGTTGAGATCACGGCCGAAGAAACCGAGCGGCTGCAGGGGTTGATTGTCGCCGTCTATCCCAAAATCCGCAACCTCGACTTTCCCAATATCGACCGCTATCCGAAAGACATCAGGGGGATTCGGATGTTCGAGGACGATCTGCTTTCGGGAAAAGCGTAAAAAACAATGCCGCAGGTGGTGCCTGTGGCATTGTGCTCCGCGAATATTGGCGGGGATGCGCATCATCGGATGAGGCGGGGGATGCGCGGCTCCAGCATCCGGATGGCGGAATGCGCCTGTTCCACAAGCGGATCGTCCGGATCCCGGTTGAGCTCCAGAAATTTTCGGAGATGATGTATGGCTTCGAATGGACGATTGCCCCGGATAAAGCATCGTCCCAGGCACCAATGAGTTTGGGGAGATTTCGGATTGATGGCAAGCGCGGCTTGATAATACTTCGCCGCCTTATCGCAGAAGCCCGTCAGTTCCAGAATGCAACCCAGGTTGTGTAAGGGAAGATCCTCCATGGGTTCGATTTGCCGGGCTCTTGAGGTAAGGATGAAAGCTCTCGGGAACTTCCCCAGTTGGATGTAAGCGGCGCCGAGGTTCAACAGTGCCGCGTAGTGATTACGGTCGATCCGTAAAATCTTCCGATAGGTTTTTGTCGCGCTGATCCAATCGCCGCTCCGCTCATGGATATTTGCGAGCGCCAGATATTCGTCCAAGTATCGGGTTGTGGATTGTTCGTCCGTCGGCCCGTGTACCTGCCGCATTTCGATTAATTGCCCCATACTACCTCCTTGCTGATTTAATTATAGCGCGCGCAGCCGCAGCCAGCCATCGGTTATGGGGAGCCAAGAGGGCTGAGGATACCTCGCCGAAGTTGTATTGGCCCAACTTCTGTCCAGTTCTGTTCGACGCTGTTTAATGAAGTCGTCAGGCTTTCCGGTCGGACAGGCAGCCAGATTTGGGATGGTAGGTCTGGATTTTTTAATCCTTTTGTGATATTCTGCATCCAGCTCGGAGAATCGGGCTAGAAAGGGGGCTCTTATGATAAAAAGAGAGCTCATTATATCTGCGCTCGTCGTATTTCTGGCGACGGCAGCGGTCGCCGGGCCGATCAACGCGGTTTCCGGTGTGACGGGGGTTGACGGTCAACTTCCCACGGTGCAGGGACTCGTTCCAGCTGCGATCGGCGATCCGATCGTAGCTCTTGGCGGCGACATCACGGCATATTTTGTCGGCTGGGCGGCCGCCGACCAGGATATGCTTCAGATCGACGGGAGCGATACGTTCTGGAACCAGGGGATCACGCCTCTGGGTGCGTCGGTTGATCTGGGATATTTTGCTCCGGGCCAAATTCTCACGATCGCGCTCGTCAACCAGACGGCGGGAGAGACTTGGTATTACGGGCCCGGCACTCAGAATCCGGACGGAGCCGTGCACGACTATCAGGCGCCCTGGTCCGCTAATCTGTCCATTCCCGTCAACGGGCTGTTTCTGGGAGGAGAAGACCTGCCGATTACATCCCTGAGCACGACGATTGACGGGAATGATTTGATGGCGGTCCTGTCGAACGTTTGCGGCGAAGCGCCGGAGCCGGGGTCAAGTACCCTGGCTGCCATCGGCTTCGTGCTGTTCGGTTTCGGCGTCTGGAAGAGGCGTCGAGTCGTTGCTTGCGCCGCCGTCCGCGCCAGCCGCACCGAGGTATGAACGGTGCCCGCCCTTACGAAAGAGCGGGCGCAGGACGGGAGGGGATCTTGGAAACAAGCAAACCCCTCCCGTTTTTTATTTCCGTTAGGGCGTGCTCGTCGCCTGCGGATAGTAATATCCTCCCATCATGCGCCACATGGGATAGTAGTAAGGCGACGGCGTTGTTGTCGCGCCGCCGCTTGCAGCTCCCGGAGGAACCGTTTCCGTCTGCGGAGCGGCATAGTATTGGCCGTACGGATACCCGTAGTCGCTATACATCATCCATGGCCCCATGGGATAGCCGAGCCGATATCCGAAGCCGTATCCATCGAAGAAAGCTGAAAATCTGCCGCAGGCAAAGCCAATGCCGAAGGCCGCGATAATGATGATGAAGCCGGCGATCCATCTCCAGGCGTGCCGGTTCGGATGATGTTCGTGATGATTATTTTCTTCCATGTTTATTGTTTATTAATGATTTATTGACGAGGTTTTATTGCATACTGTCGGGCATGAGCGATCTCAGCTTGGCGTTTCCGGCGGACTTTGTTCATGAATGGTGAAAGGGTGTCTCATTGCTATTTCTTCTTCGAAAGTTTATACACCGACAGAATCTCTTTTATTGCCCTGCCTTCCTGGCGCTGTTTCATCTGCATCACCACGTGCGTCGCGAGGTGGTTCTCAAGGATCAGGTCTTCCACGCCGGAGAGGGCCTGTTTGATGGCGAGCGACTGATTGATGATGTCGATGCAGTATTTGCCTTCCGCGACCATTTTTTCGAGCCCCTTAACCTGCCCCGCTGCGCGATGTATCCGCGACCGTCATCGTCCCGGGGCAGATAGGAGATGGCCAGATTAAAGTGCAGTGTTTCGCGGGTCCCGCCGGAAGCACGGCGCCGTGCGAGGAGGCCGCCGCAACAAATGGCACGGCAACATTCGCGCAGAGCAATCTCAATCCCGGATCCGGGCTGACGATCGTCACGGGTTTCCCGAAGGGATTGGTGACGCCGCCTACGCCGTGGCAGGCTATATTCAATTTCATCTCCGATAACTGGGTGTTCGCAATCCCGATCGTCGTGCTTTTCCTCATGTTCATCCTGTGGTGGACGAAGGGAAGGGACCCCCAAATGCCCGGACCGGTCATCGCCGAATACGAATCCCCCGACGGCCTGACGCCGGCGGCCGCGGTGGAGATCTTGAAGTCCAAGCAGCCGTCGCGGTCCATCACGGGCGAGATCATTCAGCTTGCCATTGCCGGGCAAATAACGATCGAAAAGGTAGAAACGAAGCAGATGCTCGTCTTTTCAAAAGATGATTATAAGTTTACCCGGCTGAAGGATGGCAGCGACCTTGCTCAGAAATACCAGAAATTATTGCTGGACAGCCTGTTCAAGGGGGGCGCCACAACCATCATGCTCTCGGATTTGAAGGGCGATTTCTTCGTATCGCTGAAAAAGATCAATCGTCAGATTTCAAAGTCGCTCATTGCCGGCGGATATTTCGATAGCGATCCGACCATCACCCGGTCGATATACGGCACGCTTGCGGGATTCATTTTCCTTGCGGGATTTTTCTTCGGTGCGCAATGGTATGGATTCGCCGGATTATTGAGTTTTGCGTTGAGCGCGCTGATCGTCCTGGTCTTCGGATGGAATATGCCGCGCCGCACGGCCAAAGGGTCGGAAACGCGCCGGAAAATCATGGGACTGCTCCTCTACCTGAATGTGGCGGAGAAGGATCGGATGAATTTTGAAAATGCGCCCGCGGAAACACCCGCGCTTTTCGAGAAGCTGCTCCCGTACGCGGTGGCGTTCGGCGTGGAGCAGACGTGGGCGAAAAAGTTCGAAGGGATTTATACCACGTCGCCAACCTGGTACAACGATCACTACGCGGCATTCGGCGCTGTCGCGTTCGCGAATTCACTGAACAGTTTCAGTGCTTCTTCCGCGGGCATATTTGCCAGTTCGCCCGGCTCTGCGGCGGGGGGCGGGAGCGGCTTCGGGGGAGGAGTGGGCGGCGGCTTCGGCGGCGGCGGAGGTGGAAGCTGGTAAAAAAGGAAGAGAGCATCGCAAAGCGATGCTCTCTTCCTTTTGCTCGTGCCCTCGCGAGGAATCGAACCTCGATTACAAGATCCGCAATCTTGCGTCCTATCCGTTGAACGACGAGGGCTTTCGCCGCCCTGATGGCCCGATTATCTTATTAGAATCCGAGGATTTTTTCAATGGCGTCGATCAGGGTGCTCTGGTGCTCTATTTCGCGAAGGATCGGTTTGAGCCCGGCGCGGAGTTCCTCGATCATGTCAGCCGGCGCGATGGCGGCGAGGGGCGGGCGGACCTTGTTCTTAAAATGGAACGTAAGTTCGTGGGCTCCGTCGCCGATGTCGTTCGTGCTCCAGCTTTGAAATTCTTTCAGGGCGTAGTACTTGTGGGCGCCAATCGTGAAGCCTTGGTCGTCGATTGCGAATACGATGGGGCGGGGTATTTCATTCGCCCAGGCGATGATGAGGATTTCGGCGACGACGATGAAAAAGCCGAACAGAAAATTGTGCTGCCAGACGGCGAAGGCGATCATGATCGCGGCTACAATAATCGAGATCCAGTACCAGGCAACGTCCTTGTCCCGATATTCGAATTCGGGGGCGGTCCATTCGATGGAAAATTTCGGAGGCATAGGTCCATTATATCAGAATTGGTTTCTATTCGGTTGCCGCAACGGAGCTTGCCGGTCGGTTTCACGTTCGCGCCGGTTTTGGCCGTGATTTTCGCCGGCGGTTACGCCTTCGCCGCGGCGAGAGCAACAATATCCGTCGCGCCTGCTGCCCGGAGCGCGTCCGCCGCCGCGGCGATGGTCGATCCGGAAGTAGCGACGTCATCGATGAGGATGAAGCTCCGGCCCTGGACGATGACCGCGTCGGGAACGCCGAAAGCGCCGCGGACGTTCGCTTGCCGGTCCGTTTCGTTCGCGAGGCCGCTTTGCGGCCGCGTATTTCGCGTACGCACGAGGAGGTTGGGCGGAGCAATCGGCGGCGGGCGGCGACCAGCTTCTGTGATGCGCCTGGCAAAACGCCGCGCGATCAAGTCGGCCTGGTTGTAGCCGCGGGTACGGCGCCGCCGGGCGGAAAGGGGAATCGGTAGCAGATAGTCATAGGGCGCGGCATCGAAGCCGGTGCGATGCGTGAACGCAAAAATGAGGTCGCCGAGTGGTTCTGCGGCTGCGCTGATCGACTTGAACTTGAGCGATCGGATGAGCTCGCGTACCGCCGGATCTTCATATGACGCGGCGCCGCCGATGAGACAGGGGAACGCAGGGTGGCGGAATTGGACGGTGGAATGTGCCGCAGCGCCGCCCGCGCCGCATGCGAAGGAGTTATTGACGGATATCGCGCCGAAGCATGTCGCGCATGCGGCTCCGGCTTCAATCCGCCGGCCGCATGCGACGCAAACCGGCGGGAAAAGCGCGTTGGCGATGAGGTCGAAAAGCATGATAAAATGAAACCAAACAGCCGCTTCCCATGGCAAACATCTTTTCATCTTTATTTAACGGCGATCAGTCCATGCTTGCAGTCGATATTGGCACCACATCCATCAAGGCGATCGAGTTCGCGCCGGGCAAGCAGGCCTTGCGGATTATGAATTATGGCATTCTGGAGTCGAGCGGATATTTGGCGCGGGCGAACCAGGCGCTGCAGACGAGCAGCCTGAAGATTTTCGAGGCCGATATTGTCGAGCTCCTTAAAACGCTCGTGCGCCAGATGGGTGCGGGGACGAAATCGGCGCGGGCCTCTCTCGCGCCGTTTTCGGTTTTTACGACCGTTCTCGATTTTCCGCAGATGAGCCAGAAGGAGATCCAGCAGGCGATCGTATATCAGGCCAAGCAGTATGTGCCGCTGCCGCTCAATGAGGTGTGGCTCGATTGGCGGGACGTCGGCGGATACCAGGACGAGAAGGGATTCACACACCGGAAAATCATGCTGATTTCCGTGCCGCAGGAACAGATTCAGAAATATCAACGGATTTTCCGGGCGGCGGGCCTCGCGCTTAAATCGATGGAGCTTGAGAGTCTCAGTTTGGCCCGGCTCTTTGCAGGAGATCCTACGCCTTCGGTCGTGATTGACATCGGAAGCCGGTCAACCAACATCGTTTTTATGGAAAACGGCCAGATCACCTTTTCGGGGCAATCGGATTTTGCGGGTTCGTCGCTCACGCAGGCCCTTGCGACGAGTTTGGGCGTCAATCCGCTGCGAGCCGAGGAGTTGAAGAAAGAGCGGGGAATTATAGGCACAGGCCCCAATTATGAACTGTCCACAATCATGCTGCCATTTCTGGATGCTATAATAAATGAGGTGAAGAAAGTTGATTTTACTTATCACGAACAGGTTTCGATTGCCCGGAAAGCGGAGCGGGTGATCCTGGCCGGGGGCGGGGCGAATCTCCTTGGCATCGAAAAATATTTCGAGCGGGAATTTGGGATGCCGGTGGCGAAGGCCGCGCCATTTCTGAAATTTGAGTACGCCCCTGACATCCAGCCTTTCGTGTCGGAGCTCAATCCGCTGATGTCGGTCGCGCTCGGCCTGGGTCTCGGTTCGAAAACAAACAGCTAATCTTATTTCATGCCCCTCCCCCAGCAAGTGGTAAACAAACTGACACAGGAACCGGTCACGACGCCCGGGTGGTCCGCCGGCGTTTTGATGTTCTCCGCCAGCATCCTCGCGGTTATGGTGCTGATTTATTTCGGCATCACGCTGATTTATTCGCCCTACCTTTCTTCGCAGACCGCGGCAACCCAGGGAAAAATTAACACGCTCGCGCAATCGATTTCCTCGGGAGACGAAGCACAGCTTGCGGCGTTTTATTCCCAGACATCGAATTTGCGCACCCTGCTTGGCAATCACATCACCTTCTCGCGTTTTCTTGGCTGGCTTTCAGCCAATACGGAGGCGAACATCTATTATTCTAATTTTTCCTATTCGCTTGGTGGACAGATTGACGTTATGGGCGGCGCGCCGAATGAATCGGACATCAACCAGCAGATCGCCGTCTTCCAGTCGTCCCCGGAGGTTAAGAGCGTGACGGTTTCAAATGTTTCGTTTTCTCCGGCGTCGGGTGCGGGGGCCGTGGCTGTCCCTGCCGGATGGCGGTTTAGCGCCATACTCGTGATGAACCCGGATATTTTTTCCTCGTCTTTGTCCGGCATAGCTACATCGACAGCCGCTTCCGCCACGCCGGCTCCGGCTGGTCCATA
Source organism: bacterium (assembly GCA_021780545.1). GTDB lineage: Bacteria > Patescibacteriota > Minisyncoccia > UBA6257 > 2-01-FULL-56-20 > JAJXYP01. The sequence goes on along the minus strand of JAJXYP010000051.1, from coordinate 5,741 downwards.
ATCGCCATATCATGAAACAAAGCTCCAAACGTTTAATCAGCATCGTCCTCGCGCTTTTGTTCGTCATTGGCGCGCTCGTCGTGCTGTTTGACCTGATCGAACCCGCGTATCAGGACGCGATGACGACAAAGGGCAACCTCGAAGCGGCCCAGCAGTTCCTCGCAACCGAGACGCAGGCGGTTACCCAGGCCGAGAGCATAATCACTTCATATCGAAACGACACGGCGACCCTCGAAACAGTTGATTTGGCGCTTCCCACGGGCCCCGACATAGCCGGCGCGCTGGCTCAGTTCTATGGATTGGCGGCGAACAGCGGTCTCACCGTGCAGGGCATTTCGATCTCAAAGCCCATTTTGCAGGCGGTGTCTCAGCCGGCGGGATCATCGACGAATATTCTGAAACCGGTCGGAACGATCTCTTTCCAATTGGCCGCCATCGGCAGCTACGAAGACCTCCAGGCGTTCCTTGCGGGGATTGAAACGAATGTTCGGATGTTCGATCTGAAGGCGCTCTCCATTTCGTCGGGCGGCGCCACGAAAGATCTCTATAATTACTCCATGACGGTCGTTACCTATTACCAGTCCCAATAACCGGAAACAGACACTACTATTATGGCCATCATCGTTGAAGAGGAAAGGCAGCAATCGAATACGCCAAGCGCGCTTGGCTGGATCGTCGTCCTTGCCATTGTTGCCGTGGCGGGATACTACCTGTTCTTCGCGCCGGCGCCGCAGGGGATTGTCACGGCGCCGCCGGCGTTTCAGGATATCGCGGCTATCACGAAGATCAACTTTGATCCATCGGTCGTTGTTTCAAGTACGGCGTTCGAGATGCTGAAACAGAGCGTGCCGGAACCGACGTCAACCGGACCCGTGCCGCTTGGCCGCGCCAACCCATTTGTCGCTCCGTGATTCCCGCGGGGAAACGGAACGAACTTTCGAAACTTGAGGCGCTCATGGCGGAGGATAGCTCTCTGCCGCTCGCGGGCCAGGCCAATCTCGTTTTTGGCGAGGGAGATGTTGACGCCGCCGTGATGTTCATCGGCGAAGCGCCCGGTGAAACCGAAGACCGCCTGCGTCGGCCGTTCGTCGGCCGCGGCGGACAGTTGCTCGATCGAATGATCGGGGCGATCGGCTGGCGCCGCGCCGACGTGTACATAACGAACATCGTCAAACGCCGGCCGCCTGGCAACCGCGATCCGCTGCCCGAAGAGATTGCGGCGTACCGGCCATACCTCGCGCGACAGATTGACGTCATCGACCCGCGGGTCATCGTGCCGCTCGGCCGTTTTGCAATGTGCTATTTTTTGCCGGATGCCAAGATTTCCCGCGATCACGGCCGCGCCTGGACCGTGGACGGCCGGGTCGTGTATCCCGTGTATCATCCCGCTGCGGCGTTGCGTTCTCCCGACATGATGCGGGCGTTCCAAGAGGATTTTAAAAAATTACCGGGCGTGGCGGCGGGTAATTAAAAAGGCCCGGGAGCAGCGGCGAAATGCCACTGCCCCGGGCCTGTTGGTTACGGGCTAATCGTCACCTGGAAGGTGGCGCTTGCACCGCCCGCCGCGAGAATCCCGGCGACGGAAAGAGGGGAGGTCTGGTTCGTTGAACCGGACCCGGCGGAACCGCTCCCTGCGGGGAGCGAGAAATTGACCTGATCGACGCCAACCAATCCCGGGGCAAGCCCCGCGAACAGGATGGTGGCGGTCCGGCCGCCGATCGTGAGAACCGGCGGTTCGATGAGGACACAGGAGGCGTCCTTCGGCGCCGAACCGTCGGGGAGCGTGCCCGTGCAGGCCGTTTTTCCGAGTCCGGTTGCCCAGATCGTATACGGCTGGCCGGGCTGGAGCGGTCGCCCCGCGGTACCGACGACCGTCCCCGATGCGTCCGTGATGATGGGCGCCTGGGACACTTCGAAGATACCGGGAGCGGCCGCCTGCACCGTGAAGCTGACGGGCGGGCTCGAAATGTAATCGGCCCACACGAGCTTCACGGTCGCCGGCCCCGGCGGGATGGAGGAGGGGAGCTGGAGGTTGAGCTGCGCCTCCGACGCGTAGAGCATCGGAGCCGCAGTTGTCTTCCCATCGGAGCCGGTGATGAAGGCCTGGACATCGGCCAGATTGTCAGGCAGGGGGAGCGCTTGGACGCTATCTCCAATCAGCGTGAAGCTGCTCCCGAAGACCGATACGAGCGACCCCGGTGAAACGTCCCGCTTGAAGGTCGCCGCGTTCACCACGCCACCCGGACTGACGAGCGGAGAGGGGAGCGGGTATGCGCTTGGCCATGGCACGCTGTAGATGACGAAGTCGCTGCCCTCAAGAATACCGAGGACATCGTGATCACTTGCCGCATAGACGGCCATCGAAGCAAAACTCCCGACATTCACCGCGATGAAGGGAGAGCTTCTCGTGGACCAATTCTGGAGCTCCCACGTCAACACCATGCCCCCATCACCCCATGGGTCAAGTGTATACTCCCTCCATGTCCCCGGAACGACAGAGATAATAGCATGTCCCAGGGAGTAGTCATGGTTTTCGTCAACGATCTGTCCGGTTGCGGGGTCGAGGATGAGTCCGACCCAGTCGTCATTTTTCAAATAATCCATCGCACCGATGTAGAGACGATTGTCCGGCGCTTGGACGATCCGCTGGCCTAGATCGAGGCTTTTTAGATCGGTCTGAATCATCGATCCATCCGGTTTGATGAAGAGCACCTGATAGTCGGCGAACGGCCCCCCATTGGCCCATCCGTCGTTCCAAAGCGTCAGAACCAGTGTTCCGTCCGCCAGGACGTTGACGGTGTGGGGATCGTAAGGCGGCCCGAGGCTCCAGGATTTTACGATTTTCCAGGTCGCCGTATCGAGCGCGAAGAAGTTCGCATTGGGACCGCTGGGATCGCCTCCTGCGACGTAGAGCAATTTCCCGTCGAGCGAGGAGGCCATCCACTGGATGAACTGTATTGGTCCGTTTTGATCGGCCTGATAAACGATGGCCGCGGTTCCCGTATCGGGATCGGTTGCGGTGATCCACGGGAAATGATTGATGCTATCGACAGCTCCAAATTGTTGAGATTCCGTGACCACCATGCCATTGGGGAGCAGGACTGGCGGGGAACTCATTCCGGCGGTTGCAGCGTTCGGACCCGGCGGCAGCGGGATCACTTTCACGCTACCGGTCGAGACGTCGACGACGTTTAAGTTCTCTACGTTCCCGATGTAAAATCGTCCCCGTTGAGGGTCGGCTGTTACGAGAGGCCAGCCACTGTTGTTGTCTGCCGTTACGGCAATATTCTTCACCGTTTCGACCACCGTTCCGCTGGTCGCAGGGTTGGTTTGGGCGGACGCCGCGAGCGCCGCCAGAGATAGCAGGATTGTTATCGATAACCCACGCATATGCTTACGCTCCTTTCTTTCAGTTCGGCGGTTCCGCCATATTCTTCTTTTCGCGGGACAACGCCCGCGATAACTACTCCTATTAAACGTCATTTTTGACTTATTCACAAGGGGGCGGGCCAGGCAGATGGTATTGGTGTATAATAGAACTATCATGAAGCTCACCACCAAAGAGTTGATCCTCGCCCTCGTGGCGGTCTTGATTCTCCTCGGTGGCGCCTGGTTTTACGTCGCGAATCACAGCGGCATCGGTGGAGCCGTTTACGCGCCGGCGGGTCGAGTAATTCCGGGATTCCCGGCCGGACTCCTGATTGATTCTTCGGCGCATTTCACCGAAAGCTACACGATGGGCAGCGGTTCCAACGCGGAATATGTCGCGGAATGGAATTCGTCCGCGACGCCGCAGTCGCTCTTCGCCGGTTACGCGCTGTCGCTCGCTGCCGCCGGTTGGCAACTCAAGAATCAATCCTCGTCAGCCTCCTTTGCGACGATCTACGCCGCTTCTTCGACGGGGGCGGTTAATTTCACGGCGTCCGAAGAATATCCCGGCGCTCCGACCGCCGTTTCGTTGGCCTACGTGCCGGGCGATTTCGTGCCAACCAGTCCGGCTGCGGCGCCGAATATCGCGTATGGCGGGCAGCAGCCGGCGGTTCCGGCGGCCGCGTCGGCCGATCTGGCGCGTCTTCTCGGGTCGGCGAAGGTCGAATTCCCGGCAATTGTTTCCGCAACTGGATCTGATGTTGCGGCGCAAGGCGCCGAGATCGCGCCGTTCCTTGATTCGTCAGCGGTCTACTACGAGCATGATTCCCTCGTTTATGCCGACGGATCGAACGGGGGACGATTTACGTACCTCCTGAAGGGCGTCGACGTATCTTCGCTTATCGCTCATTTTAGTGCCATCGCTCAGCAATATGGCTGGACGGTTCTTGATTCGTCTTCCGCTTCCGATGCGGGGATCCTGGAGGCGGAAGCAACCATCGAAGCGATGCATAATCGGTTGCGGATGACCTACGAAGTGATTCCGGAAGGCGTTCTGGTCGGCGTGCAATATCAAACCACCATCAAATGAAATTTACGCAGAAACTCTTGCGTTTTAGGGATGTTCTTTTTGTATTTTCTGTTGTTTGCGTCGGTTTTGTTGCCGGCCATGCATATGCTGCGACGAATTTCGGCAGCGCCCCGATAAATTTGGGGATGTGTTATGTGTCTGGCACGACCAATATATGTCCGCCTGCGGCCACCCAAACCTGCCAGGTGACCGGTTATTATGCCCCGTCAACCGACGCGTGTCCGGTCAATTATACCGGGCCGGTATGCGCCCTCTATGATTATGGTTGTGTCGTCGGCTCCAATGGACTTAATTGTCCACGCTTTGCCGCTTTGTGCCTGCCCAACTCTATCACTGTCAACGTGTCCATGAAGGACAACAGCGGCCGAGACGTTCCTTCTGCTTATTGGACAGTTTCGGGGCCGGGCGGTTCGTTCTCTGGAAATGGTACAACAGGTATTGATGAACCTGCCATTTCTAACGTACAAGCGGGAACTTATTCAATTGCGCTTCAATCTATTGGATCAGGTTATGGGTCTCCCACTCATAATCAGACGTCCCAAACAAACAATACCAACGGAGGGTCGATAAGTTTTGATTATACGTTTCCTGTAGCCCCACTACCTAGCTCAACCCCTCCTACCTGTTCGTCTTCACCTTCGACGGTAAATTCCGGCGGCAGCGTTTCTTTTTCCGCGAGCGGAGGCAGCGGTAGTTACTCTTGGACGGCTTCGGGCGGGACTAACATTTCGGCCAATCCATCGAGCGGTTCAGGATCTTCGTTTAATTCCACCTTCACCAATTCCGGATCGACGGCGGGAACCGGGACTGCGACGGTTAAGGATGGTAACGGTAGCACGGCATCCTGCTCCGTAACGGTGAATCCGCCGGCGCCGACACCGATAATGAAAGCCAACATCACAGCTTCGTCGTCAAGTTGCACGCCGGCCGCCGGCCAGACGACCTGCGGCGACTCCATATCCTGGACGTCAACCAACGCACCATCGGTCCGGATTTATGTGACACAGTACAATACGGCGACGGGCGCGACGGTTGCAGGCCCTATTTCCCTCGGTACCGTGTCAGCGAATGGCTCCATGAACCTCACTACGTTGCAGGCCGGCAATACCTATCAATACACGCTCTATGCCTGTAACGCGGGACAAACGACCTGCGTTCAACCGTTGCCATATGTCAACATTACCGCCAATCAACCGCCGGTCTCCTGCGGCGGCAACGGTCAGATTTGCTGCGCGGGCGGCACCTGCAATTCGAGTTCGTACACCTGCAATTCGAGTAATAC
>JAJXYP010000012.1:2635-4653 GCA_021780545.1 bacterium | reverse complement strand
CGCGGAGGATGACGGCGCATCCTTCGCCGCGCAGCCGTCCGAGCCGTTTTTGATCGAGCTGAAGGCGCTCCGTCAGATCATTCCACGCCCGATCGATGGCGGCGTGTTCGGCGTCGCCGAAGTCCCGGCCGGCGAAGGCCTCGGCTTCTTCAATGCCAAGGAAGTCGGTGCCGAAAATATTTTTTGCGTCCTCGGTTGTCATGGCGTGCTTTTTATTCTCCGCGGCGGATTTCTCGTTCGTGCGACCGTTTTTTTATGACTTCCCGCTTGTCGGATTTTTTTCTCATGTGGCCGAGGCCGAGTTCGATTTTGATGAATCCGCGGCGCACGAAGGCTCGCAGGGGGACGAGCGACCATCCTTTTTCCTGGAGCGCGCCGGTCAACTCTTTTATTTCCGCCTTGGTGAGGAGAAGCCGCCGAGCGCGGTCTTCTTCGTAATCGTCGGACGTATTATTGGGCTGATAGGGTGGGATATGGGCGTTCACCAGGAACGCCTCAGCCGCGCCGGCGTGCCGGGCATTGCCGCGGATCAAGACGCGAGATCCCGCGATTTGCAGCCGGCCCGCCTTGGCGCTTTTGACCTCGTGTCCTTGCAGCTCGATACCTGCCTCGTAGGTCCGGTTGATATCAAAATCGAACCGCGCCCGGCGGTTTTCGGCGATAGTGCCGTGTCCGGCGTCGTGGGCAGATCCGCTTGTCATGATTCCAGTATACGGCAAAAAACACCGATGTGCTGGGCGTATCCTGCGGACCGGGCATTGACGCCGGCGGCGGTTCGCGTTGCGCCGGCGGCGGTTGGCTGACCTTTGGACGCGGTTCCCAAAATACGGTATACATAACTGCATGAGGGAACAGATACTCGCATTACTTGCGCGCGCCGCTAACATCGTTAACGCTGCTCCCGCCGCGCGCCTTGCCGTACCGGAGGGTTCCGCGGCCGTGTCGGTGTCGCCCGGAGATCTGACGGTGCCCGACGAGCCGTCTTTCGGGCACTACGCCGCAAACACGGCGATGCGGCTCGCGAAGGCGCAAGGCCGGAAGCCAATGGAGCTCGCCCGGGAATTTGCCGCGGCGCTTCTCCGCGAAGCGCCGGCGGGATTTTTCGAGGCGGTGGAGGCGGTGCCGCCGGGCTTCATAAATATGTGGATCAGCAAGGCGGCGCTCGCGCGGGAACTCGCGGCGGTGGTGCGGGAAAAAGAGTACGGCCGCGGAACATCGGGAGACGGCAAAACGATTGTCGTTGAGTTTTCTTCGGCGAATATCGCGAAGCCGTTTCATCTGGGACATCTCCGCAACACGATGATCGGCGATGCGCTTGCAAGGTTGTTTTCTTTCGCGGGCTATCGCGTGGTCCGCTGGAATTATTTGGGCGATTGGGGAACGCAGTTCGGCAAACTGATCGTCGCGTACCGCCGCTGGGGGAGCGTCGAGGAAGTCGAACGTCGGCCGATTGAATCGCTCCAGAAGTGGTACGTCCGGTTTCACGAGGAGGCGGCCGGCGATCCGTCGCTCGAGCCGCTTGCACAGGAGGAATTCCGTAAGCTTGAGCAGGGAGATGCGGAAAATCGGAAATTATGGGAGTGGTTCAAAAAAGAATCGCTGGCGGAACTGGAATCGCTCTATCGGACGCTCGGCGTCGGTTTTGACGTCTGGATCGGCGAGAGTTATTTTGAGCCGGATCTTACGCCGCTTGCAAAGGAGCTTTTTGACCGCGGCATCGCTGAGCGGAGCGAGGGGGCTATTATTGTCCGTCTCGATGAGTTCAACCTTCCGCCTGCGATGATCGAAAAATCGGATGGCGCAAGTTTGTACCTGACGCGCGATATCGCGAATCTCCGGTACCGGCTTGCAACGTATCATCCGGCAGTGATCTGCTACGTCGTCGGCAACGAGCAAGCGCTGCATTTCGAGCAGTTGTTTGCGATTGCAAAAAAAACAGGGCTGGATGGCGCTGCATTGGAGCACGTGAAGTACGGCCTCGTGCTAGGCGAGTCCGGCAAGAAGTTTTCGACCCGCAA
>JAJXYP010000012.1:0-2625 GCA_021780545.1 bacterium | reverse complement strand
GGCGAGGCCGTGTGGGCCGCGGAGGCGATTCGGAAAGCAGTCGAGCTCTCGCGGCGCATCGTCGAGGAAAAAGCGCGGGATCTCGATCCGGCAGAGAAAGACGCGGTCGCCGAAATGATCGCCCTCGGCGCCCTGAAGTACAACGACCTCAAGGAGAACCGGACGTCGAGCATCGTGTTCGATTGGGAGCGGATGCTCGACTTTACGGGCGACAGCGGCCCGTATCTGCAATATACGCACGCCCGGCTGAAGAGTGTTTTGCGAAAAGCTGGCGCAGGCGCCGCGCCGCGCTTTGCGTCGCTCGGAAGCGATGCGGAATCGCTCCTCATGCGCCGCATCTTTGAATTTCCGGAAACGGCGCGCCGTGCCGCCGAACAGCGGGCGACAAGCGTCCTCGCGGCCTACCTCTATAAGCTTGCGGTTGCCGCGAATCAGTTTTACGAAGCGGCGCCGATATTGAAGGATGAGGACGGCGGGCGCCGGGCGGCCCGCCTCGCGCTCGCGGAAACCGCCGCGCGAACGCTGGCGGCGGGGCTTGGCTTGCTTGGCATAGGAGCTCCGGAGCGAATGTAGGATTTGTTCCAGTATTTTTCTTTGAAAATACTTCGATTTTCTGGTATTTTGAGTGAATGGTGAACGATTTTTTTGAAAAGGAGTTTCATCTGCCGGAGACGGAGGAGCGCGTGTTGGCGTATTGGAAAAAGCGCGGAATTTTTGAAAAATCATTACGGAAGAACCGCGCTGCTGCCGCGGTTTCCCCGGTGGCGCCGAGAAGCAGGAAAACGCGCGGCGGAAAGGCGCGGCGGCAGTTCGTTTTTTATGAAGGTCCGCCGTATGCGAACGGCAAGCCGGCGCTCCATCACGTTCTCGCGCGCGTTGTGAAGGATGTTGTGTTGCGTTATCGCACGATGCGCGGCTACTACGTACCGCGCCGGGCGGGATGGGATACGCACGGCCTGCCCGTCGAAATGGCCGCCGAAAAGGCTCTCGGTTTCAAAACCAAACGTGATATCGAACGGTTCGGCGTGAAGCGGTTCAACGAGGAAGCGAAAAAACAGGTGTGGATTCACAAGGACGAATGGGAGCGTCTCACTGAACGCATCGGATACTGGCTCGACCTCCGGCATGCGTACGTTACCTACGCGCCGGAATATATCGAATCGATTTGGTGGACGCTTGCGCGGATTGCCGGCCGCGGACTGCTCTATAAAGGACACAAGGTGGTGCCGTGGTGCACGCGGTGCGGCACGTCGCTGTCTTCGCATGAGCTGGCGCAGGGATATAAAGAGACATCTGACCGATCGGTTTATGTGAAGTTCAAATTGCGGTCCGGACAGAAATTTGGAGCTGGCAAGGCATACGAAACAGGTGACAATGCATACATTCTTTCGTGGACCACGACGCCATGGACTCTTCCCGGCAATGTCGCGCTCGCGGTGGGCGATAAAATTTCCTATGCCGCCGTGAGAGTGAAGGGCGGCGGCGAATCGACCGCGCCGTCGGGACTCTATCTCTTGGCGCAGGATCTTGTGAAAACCGTATTCAAAAATGAAACGGTTGAAACGGTCCACGCCAACATCAAGGGCAGCGATCTCGTCGGCCTGGAATACGAGCCGCTCTTCGAGGTGGCGCCGCTCAAAACGCCCGCGTCATACCGCGTCTATCCGGCCGCGTTTGTGACGACGACCGACGGAACCGGCGTCGTTCATACCGCCGTCATGTACGGCGAAGATGATTACGAACTTGGCAAGCAGGTCGGCCTTCCCCAGCGGCATACGGTGGATGAGGAGGGGAAATTCCTGAAAGACGTTCCGGTCCTTGCGGGAGAATACGTGAAAGCGAAGGAAACCGAGGATCATATTTTTGAACATCTCCGGAGCCGCGGGCGGCTGCTTCGGATCGAGGAATACCGGCATGAGTATCCGTTTTGCTGGCGTTGCGGAACGCCCATTCTCTACTACGCGCGGACTTCGTGGTTCATCGCGATGAGCCGGCTCCGCAAGGAGCTTTTGCGGAATAATCGTGAGATCCATTGGATGCCGGAGCATATCCGCGATGGCCGTTTCGGAGAGTGGCTTCGCGAGGCAAAGGATTGGAATCTTTCGCGCGAGCGGTATTGGGGCGCACCGCTTCCGATTTGGGAATGCGGATCGTGCGGCGGCACCGAAGTCGTGGAGAGCGTGGCGCGGTTCGACCGGCTGGCTGGCGGCGCGCGGAATCGGTATTGGGTGGTACGGCACGGGGAAGCGGAAAGCAACAAATTCGACATTCTGGATTCCGGCCAGCGGAAATTCCTGCATCTTACGCCGCGGGGCCGCCGGCAGGCGGCGGCGGCGGGGAAGCGGTTCCGCCGCGAGCTTACGCGGCGCGGCATCGGCATCGATCTGGTTTTTTCTTCGGATATCGTCCGGGCGCAGGAGACCGAGGCAATCGTGCGGAAGGAGCTTACGTCCGGAAACGGCCGCGGCGCGGCGGTTCCGGCGCCGACCGTCTTCGACCGGCGGATCGAAGAGATTCATCTTGGTCCGGAACTCACGGGGTACCATGATGAAAAATACGGAGAGCGTTTCCCGACGTACGAATCACGCTTCGAGGAACGGCCCGCGGGCGGCGAATCGATCCGCG
>JAJXYP010000062.1 GCA_021780545.1 bacterium | reverse complement strand
TCTTTTTCGTGGCCTTCTTGGCCTTTTTCTTTGCAGCCATTGTTTTGAATGTTGGTTTATAAATTCTGCTTGGGCATCGACCAATCCCAATGAGTTGTGTTCCTCTCGTTTAATTATAACAAACGGCTTTTTCTTTTTTTATGATGCGCTGTGCATAAGTAATCTGCGCGTTCATCTTCCTCGTAAAAAAATAACGCTTCAATCTCTGAAGCGTTATTCAAAAGAATTTATTGCTACTTCTTTTTACCCTTCTTCTTTTTCGGCATGATTATTGAATGTTGGTTTATAAATTCTGCTTGGGCATCGACCAATCCCAATGAGTTTTTGTATCTCGATTTGATTATAACAAACAAAAATTCAATACATTTTCGATGGATGTGCATAAGTGCCGCGCAAAATGTTTTTTTACCTCCGGGATATATGTCGCCGATGACCCGGAGATTTACAAATGGTGAATTGGCGGATCCGCATTCGAGCATTTCGTATTTTGGTCGTCGGATGCATGCACGCGGGCTTCCGCCGCCGACGTACTGTATTTTTCATGCGGCCCCTGGATACCCCGTTTGACAGAGGCCGGCAAGAAAAAGGACCAAGGACATCATGACCGCCATGATGCCGGAATGTATTTGCCATAATTCGAAACTGGCGCGCCGACTCCATCCAACGTGCCGAAGGCGAAAATTCTTCTCGCAATTTTTCTATCCCTTCTTTTCAGAAAATTCGCGAGGATTTTGCGGGACGAGAAATGTCGCTTCATGTTCGATAGAGTTGTAGACGAAACCATTGGATCCCGGTTGGTTGGCTAATCCCGTGAGAGTTCCCCGCCCGTGAGGGTGGGGTTCTTCATGGGATTACTCCCTTCTTGAAAAAACAATTTCATTTTCTCAAGAAGGGGCGCGAGCACCAACCACCCTTTCTCCGATGTTTAACGTGACCGGATCACGAATTAAAGAACATTGGGATTTGCTCCCGCTAAAATATTCTTTTTCAAAAATACTTTAGTGAGAGCCCGAACGATTCCGTTCGGGTGCCCGCGTTGCGGGACTGAGATTTTTTTCTCGTAAGAGCGGGGTCTCAACCCTAATGAAGAGCGAAGAATTTATGGATCATCCTTGAACCGGTTGCTCTCGCGGCGCTAGGCGCTTGCGGTAGCCGCAGCGGGAAGCTCGACGACCTTTTGGGTCGCGGGCTTCGCGGCCGGTGCCTGCTTTCACGAGCGCGATTTTCATCGACTCGTTCCGCGGGATGGGCTTCGCAGCAACTGGCGCGCGCGGTTGCTCTAGAGCCACTGCTGGCTATACACCAGAGATTCCCTAGCTTGCTAGCCCCTTATCTGTGTTTTGGGACAAAAGCTTCATGTGACAGGGCATACCTAGTCAATTGGTACAAGCGATAATGTTTTTTTGAGATAATACTTAGGATTTTCGAACATTTCCGAACGTTCCCTAGGGTGGGGAATAATCGATTTTCCCGACTTTTATATTTTCGCCGCCTCCGGTGTCTTTTTTATAAAAAATCAGCTACTTCCCGGTATTGCTGTGCATAAATACGTCGCTTGTTAAGAATTGAGTTGTGGCTTAGTATTAATGAGAAGTGGGGAGTTGTGGATGAAACTGGGGATAAACCGCCATTTCTGTGCATAACTCAAATCAAATTTAGAAAAAACCTAGGAAAACAAGCAATGTCCATGCTTCTTGGAGAATACAATCACACCCTGGATAACAAAGGTCGGATGGCAATTCCGGCGAAATTTCGCGATAAAATGACGGCCGGCGCCATTATAACGCGCGGAATTGATAATTGTTTGTTTGTTTTTGCGAGCGCCGAGTGGGAGAATCTGGCGAAAAAACTGATTGCTTTGCCGCTTGCACAGGCGAATTCACGCGCTTTCATGCGGCTCATGCTTGCGGGCGCCACGGACGTGGAGCTCGACGGGCAGGGGCGAATCCTGATTCCGGATTACCTCCGGAAATACGCCGGCCTGAAGAAAGAAACGGTTGTTGCCGGTCTCTATAATCGCATCGAAATTTGGGACGAAGCTGCGTGGAGCACCTATAAGACCAAAACGGAAAACGCATCGGAGCAGATAGCGGAACAGCTCGGAGAACTTGGTATTTAAATCCGGCGTGATGCACCGCCCCGTTCTTTTAGAGGAGGTAATAACGCACCTTGATCCTCGGCCGGGCCGGTTCATTATTGACGGCACGATTGACGGCGGCGGCCATGCGCGGGCGATTCTTTCGAAGGTCTTGCCCGGCGGTATGGTGCTTGGCGTCGACTGGGATGGGGATATGGTCGCATCCTGGCAGGCGCATCTGCCCGAGGGTATGCGCGTTGTTCGCGGGAATTATGCCGACATCCCGGATATTCTCCGGAGCGAGCAGCTTCCCTTGGCGGACGGATTACTCCTTGATCTTGGGTTTTCATCCGAACAGATCGATGCATCGGGTCGCGGATTCAGTTTCCGCGACGAAGCAGGGGATGAGCCGCTCCTTATGATCTATGACGACGGACGGGATCCGGTTTCCGTCGTTCTGCGGAGCATCGGCGAAGAAGCGCTTGCGAACCTCATTTACGAATTCGGCGGTGAACGGTACTCGCGGCGGATTGCAAAAGCAATCAAAGACCGCGGCCGCCGGCGGCCGATTGCAACGAGCGGCGATCTTGCAGCCGTCATCCGTGGGGCGGTTCCCCGGAGCTACGAGCGCGGCAGGATCGATCCGGCAACCCGGACCTTCCAGGCGCTGCGAATTTACGCGAATGATGAGATCGGCAATTTGAGGAACATTCTTGGACGGCTCGACGGCGCCGTGAAGCCGGGCGGACGGGTGGCGATCATCACCTTCCATTCGCTCGAGGATCGGATCGTAAAACAGGCATTCCGGGCGCTCGAGCGCGAAGGACGCGGGGAAGCGCTTACGCCGAAGCCCGTCGCGGCATCCCGCGTCGAGATTGCGGAAAATCCCCGGGCGCGGTCCGCGAAACTGAGAGTCATCGCTTTGTCCCACTGAAACTTTTTACCGTTATGACCTACCTTCAACCTTCACCGCATCGATCTCATATTTTGAATTTTGTCATCGTTGCCCTCGCGGCCGCCTCGCTTGTGGGTATCTTCGCGCTGGTTGGGCTTTATAATAATATAGTTGACTTGAATCACAACCTCGCGGCGGCGAAATCGCAGCTCGATGCGATCGGCGCCAAGAGCACGACGCTCAATCAGCAGGTCATCGCGGATCTCGGCAATGTTTCAACTGGCAACCTGGCGGCGCAGGACGGCCTGATTCAGGACAATCAACCGGCGTATTTCCCGCTTGACCATTATTTTCCAACGACCCAATGGCCTCTCGCTTCGCAATAGTCATCGTCATTCTCGTTCTTGCCTACGGATTTTTATTTTTTCATTTATATCAGTTGCAGCTTGTTAAAGGAGGATTCTATCTCGCCCGGGCGCAGTCTGAATCGGCCGCTTCGGCTGCCGCAGGCGCGAACCGCGGATCAATCTATTTCACCGATAAAAATGGGAATGCACTGCCGGCCGCGATAAATCAGGACTTCCCTGTCGTTTATGCTGTTCCAAGCGCCATCGCCGACCCTGCGGCGGCGGCGCAGTCCTTTGCGCCTATTCTCAATATTCCGGCCTCGTCACTCATGCAGGCTTTCTCGGGCAAAAGTTCGTACCACTTGCTGGTGAATAAGGCTTCCGATGCCATGGCGCAGGCAGTGAATAATGCCGCTTTGAAGGGTATCTATACCGACTATGAATCAGAGCGGTATTATCCGCTGGGCACGGTCGCGTCCCAGGTGCTTGGGTATGTCGGTCCGGACCCGACGAATGGCGCCGATCGGGGATATTACGGCGTTGAAAGTTTTTATAACAGCCAGCTGGCAGGCTCCGGCAACACGAATGGAGCGGACATCACTCTGACCATCGACCCGAACATTCAAATCGAGGCGGAGAAGATTATGGATGATCTGGTCGCCGCGAATAGCGCATCCGGCGGCGGCGTGATGGTTGAGGACCCCCGGACCGGCGAAATTCTTGCCATGGCGGCTACGCCGAGCTTCGATCCGAACAATTATGGATCATCGCCGGTCGCCAATTTCCTCAATCCGAACGTGCAGGCGATCTATGAACCCGGCTCGATTATGAAGGTGCTTACCATGTCCGCAGGCATCGATTCCGGGCGGGTGGCGCCGAATGAAACCTATGACGACAAGGGCTATGTGAACGTGGACAAGGCGCATATTACGAATTACAACCTGACGACGCATGGTCCCTACGGCCCCGGCACCACGATGACGGAAATCATCGAGCATTCAATCAACACCGGAGCGATTTTTGTCGAAAACCAGACGGGAAACGCGACATTCCTCGATTATATGAAAAAATTTGGCCTTGATATGAAAACCGGCATTGATTTGCCGGGAGAGATTGCGGGTGATTTGCGCCGACTGACGCCATCGGCGCCTCAGGTCGATTGGGATACGGCGGCGTACGGCCAGGGCGCCGCGGTGACGCCGGTCGAACTCGTCACGGCAGTCGGCGCCATCGCGAACGGCGGAGTGATGATGCGGCCGTATTTGAATGCCGCGCTTTCGCCTCAGATCATCCGCCGCGTCATCAGCACGTCGACCGCAGCGGTGGTTACCAATATGATGGTTTCAGCCGTTGATTTGGCCGGCGTCGCGAACATCGATGGCTATGCGCTCGCGGGCAAGACGGGGAGCGCGTTCATACCGAATCCCGCAGGCGGCGGGTATCTGAATCTGCTGACCGATTCGTATATCGGTTTCGGGCCGGCCTCGAATCCTCGTTTTATCGCTTTTATCCGTCTGAACGGGCTGCCGACCAATTCCCTCGCGGCGGAGAGTGTCGTGCCGGCTTTCAAGCAGCTGTCCCAGTTTATTATCAACTACTATAATATCCCGCCTGACCGGGTGAATCAGACGACCCATGGCTGATCTATTTCTAAAATTTCTCCGAAAAACGCTTCGCAAGCTCGCCCAGCTTACGATTTGGCGGTATCGGCCAGGCATCGTCGGCGTGACGGGAACCGTCGGAAAAACATCGACCAAGATTGCCATCAAGACGGTGCTCGGGAAAACCCGCCGCGTCCGGGCTGCGTCGGGCAACCTGAATAACGATCTTGGCTTACCCCTCGCCATTCTGGGCGATTGGCGCGAGAGCGATCTGCGGCTTGTGAGCCGCGCGCAGCCGCGCGGTACGGCGCGGTTTCGCAAACTGTTCTTCTGGATGCGCGTTATTGTTACATCGATTTGGCGGTTGGTATTCAGGGATCCGAATTATCCGGAAATTCTCATTCTTGAATATGGCGCCGACCGACCGGGCGATATCAAGAATCTTCTGAAAATCGCGAGGCCGAACGTGAGCGTCGTGACCGCGGTCGGAGACATTCCGGTTCACGTCGAATTTTACGCCGGTCCTGACGAGCTGGCGCGGGAGAAGGGGAGGTTGGTCGAATATCTTCCCGCGGCGGGTTTCGCCGTGCTGAATTATGATGATGAAGCGGTGCTCAATATGGAACAGCGGACGCGGGCGCATCTCATGACGTTCGGATTCGAAAAAGGCGCCGAGGTAAAAATTTCGCGGCTCGAGAACCGAATTGAAAACGGCCATCCGGTCGGCGTGTCATTCAAGCTTGAATATAAAGGCGCGTTTGTGCCGGTGCGCCTTCAGAAAGTGTTTGGGCGTTCGCATGCGTATGCCGCCGCAGCGGCAGCGGCGGTCGGAATCGTATTCGGCATGAACTTGGTCGCCATTTCCGATGCGCTCGGCGAATATGTTCCGGCGGAATCGCGAATGTCGCTTGTCGCCGGAGTGAAACAGACGTTTATTCTCGATGACGCCTATAATGCAAGTCCGCTTTCGATGCATGCCGCGCTCGATACGCTCCGGTCGTTGCCGGCAAAACGCCGCATCGCCGTTCTGGGCGATATGCTGGAGCTTGGAAAATATACGATTGAAGCCCATGAGGCGATGGGGAAAATCGCCGCCGAATCGGCAAACGTACTTGTGACAGTCGGACCGCGGGCGAAATTCGTCGCGGAAGCGGCGCGGGCGGCGGGCATGAAAAAAACCGCCATTATTTCATTCGATACGGCCGATGAGGCTCGAAAACCGCTGCAGGATTTAATAAAAGAGGGCGATTTGATTTTGGTTAAAGCTTCGCATGCGATGGCACTTGACCGGATAGTTGAGGAAATTCGGGCATTTTAGTACAATTATATTCTATGACTAAACGAAAAGCGGCAGAGACAGTGATTGCTGTTGTTGTTGCCATCGCGCTTGTGGGAAGCGGTTTTTGGCTTGGATGGGCGGAGGGCGTACAGACTCCGCGGCATATCATGGTGAGCGGTCTTTCCGATATGACGGGCAACGGGTCGACGACGGCGCCGGCCAATTTCGGCGTTTTCTGGGAGGCCTGGCAGGATATCAACAGTTTATATCTTCGCAATCCGTCGACGACCGACCAGCAGAAGATCAACGGCGCAATCAATGGCCTTGTGGGCTCACTGGGCGATCCGTATACGGAGTTCTTTTCTCCGGCGGACAATACGCAATTCCAGCAGGATATCACGGGTAATTTTGGCGGTATTGGCGCGGAGCTTGGCATTGACAACCAGAATCAGATTGTCATTGTGGCGCCGCTCGCGGGAACGCCCGCGGCGAACGCCGGCTTGAAGCCGCAGGATGCGATTTTCGGCATCAACGGCAGCTCGACCGATTCGATGACACTCGATCAGGCGGTCAATCTGATCCGCGGTCCGGTCGGCTCCCCGGTGACGCTCACCATTATGCGGGCAGGATGGCAGAAGCCGCAGGATTTCAAGATTGTACGTGCGACAATCAGTGTTCCGAACGTCACGTTTGCCATGAAGGGCGACGTCGCGGTAATCACCCTCAACGAATTCACCCAGGATTCTGACTTTGAGTTTTACCAGGCGCTCGTGAAGGCGGTCCAGCACAACGCCAAAGGGATCGTGCTTGATTTACGGAATGATCCCGGCGGTTATCTTCAGGTCGCGGTTGATATTGCCGGCTATTTCCTGAAACCGGGAACGCTTATCGTGAAAGAGGTCGGCCGTTCTGTGCCGGAACAGGATTACACGGCTTCGGGCGACGGATCGCTTTCCGGCTTCCCGCTTGTCGTCCTCATTAACGGCGGCTCGGCATCGGCTTCGGAAATTCTTGCTGGCGCATTGCATGATGATCGCGGAACGCCGCTTATCGGCACCCAGAGCTTCGGCAAGGGAACGGTACAGCAGCTTCAAGAGCTTTCGAACGGTGCGTCGATTAAGATCACGATCGCCCATTGGGTGCTGCCGTCCGGACAGATGATTAATCACAAAGGCCTAACCCCCGATTACGTTGTTTCGAGCACCCCGGAAACGGCAACCGGCACGGCCACGGTAGCCGATCCGCAGCTTGATAAAGCATTGCAGGTTATCCAGACGCAAATCGGCAAGTAGTATGAAGCGGTTGCACAGCGACGAAGACATCCGTCCGAATGATTTGGTCCGCATTATCAAAAAACAGAAGCCGTCCGGGGATCGGCTGAAAGACATCGACCCCAAGCCCCGGAATTACGCTAAGTTCGAAGGGGAACGGCCGCGGGGACGATTGCCGCGCGGGATTATGTGGGGGATTGCCGGCCTTGTGGTGTTTTTTGTCGGCGGTCTCATCGGTTCGTTCTATCTGGCACGGCATGCGGCGAAAGCGGCGCTCGAGACGCGGGTAAAAGCGTTGCAATCGGGCGTCGCCGACCTGCAGGGATTTGACGCACAGGGAGCTGCCGGACAGTTTTCGACGCTGGCCAAAGGGTTTGACGCATCCTCGACGTTCGGCGGCGCCGTCGAGGCGCTGGGATCGCTTTTCGGCGGCGGACGGAACGCATTTAATTCATTCAACGATCTGAGCACTCAGCTGGTTGCGCTTACCGGCGAGGTAAACAATTTGGAGTTGAATCCCGGAATGGATTGGGCAGCGCCGCTCGGGCAGCTTCGCGATACGCTGCAGGCGATCGACACCGACAGCAATTCTCTGAATACGGCGCTTTCATCAATGGGGATTTCCTCGGCTCTTGACGGCGAGAGTTCGTATTTATCCCTGAAGGCGCAGGTCGACGGGGCGGTAAGATTTCTTGATGCCTTTGTGCCGTGGCTTGCTTCGCCCGCTTCGCACCATGTTCTGGTTCTTTTCCAGAATCCGTCGGAAATGCGTCCCGCCGGAGGATTTCTCGGAAGCTATGCGGATGTGACGGTTGCGAGCGGCACTTTGACCGATATCTCGTTTCATGATGTCGCTGACGTTGATGCCGGATTTACCCCGAAGATCATACCGCCCGTTCCGCTGCAGCTCGAATCGAAGAATTTCCGGCCTGCCGATGCAAACTGGTTCTTTGATTTTCCGACCTCGGCTTTCGAGACGATAAAGTTATTTGAGGAATCAAAGCTTTATAATGGCGCGGGCGGCGCTCCATCGACGACGTTCGACGGAGCGATTGCGGTATCGCCCGCGGTCGTAAGCGACCTGCTTTCCGTAACCGGTCCGATGACGGTCGCTTCGACGACGTTCGATGCGTCGAATTTCCTGGTTCAAATACAGAATATTGTACAGCGGGGTCAGGCGGCGTCGGCGACCTATCCGAAAGTAATCATCGGGGAACTTTCCCGGGCCATTTTTGCCCGCATCGCTTCGTCTTCGCCCGACGAACGGCAGCAGCTCCTCTCGATGGCGCTCGGCTGGATCGCAAAACGGGACGTTATGGTATACGCGGCCAATCCGGATTTTGAAAGTTTTGCGAAAAACTACGGCGCGGCGGGTGACGTCTACCGCCTGCCGGAAAACTTCAACGGCGACTATCTGGCGCTCGTCGACACGAACATTCGCGGCGATAAATCGGATCTGTTCATGAACCAGAATGTGTCGTTCGACGCGCAAATCGGTTCCGATGGCACGATTACGGACACGCTGCTCATCGACCGGACTGACACGGCGACATCGACGCCCTACTGGTGGTACCGCACAACAAACCAGGATTATCTCCAGGTTTTTGTTCCCAATGGATCAACGCTTGTGAATGAGACCGGTGGACTCGCGAAGCGCATTTTTCCTCCGATTAATTATGCCCGGGACGGCTATTCGACCGATCCGCTGATTGCGGCAATCGAATCGAGCACGCAACCGTTGTTCATTTATCCCGCCGTGACGACGCACGAGGAGAGCGGTAAAGAGGTTTTTGCGACGTGGGCGCGGGTCGCGCCGGGCGAAACGGCGCAGCTCGCTTTCGACTATACGCATCGCGCGTTTGCCGCGCCCGCGGACGGCGTTGCCTATCAGTTCGTTTTCGAAAAACAGGCCGGAAGCGTCCGGAGTTATGACTTCGAAGTCGATGCGCCGCTCGGCTACGTGTTTGCCGAAAACGGCCTCGCGACGTATGAATATAAGACGAACGATCCGCCGGGCCGATTCATCGTCGATTTGACGCTGAAAAAGTTATAGGTATGCTATCGATACCATGGACAATATCCGAAATTTCGTCATCATCGCCCATATAGACAGCGGAAAATCGACGTTGGCCGACCGCTTGCTTGAACTAACCGAGACGGTTCCGCTCCGTTCGATGCGGGCCCAGTACCTTGACCGGCTGCCGCTTGAACGCGAGCGGGGTATTACGATCAAAATGGCTCCGGTGCGGATGGCATACCAGACAGGCGGGGAGCGGTATATCCTCAACTTGATTGATACGCCCGGCCACAGCGATTTCGGTTATGAGGTTTCGCGGGCGCTGGCGGCTGTCGAAGGGGCGATTCTCCTGATTGACGGGACGAAAGGCATTCAGGCTCAGACGCTTTCGAATCTGCGGGCGGCCCAGAAAGCGGGGCTTGTGATTATTCCGGCGATTAACAAGATCGATCTCGTGCTTCCGCAGGTCGATCGCATCGTGGAGGCAGCCGCTGACCTGCTCGATGTTCCGCCGGAGTCCGTGTTCCGCGTATCGGCCAAGAGCGGGGCAGGGGTGAAGGAGCTTCTCGATGCCGTGGTGAAGGCGGTGCCCCCGCCAAGCCGGTTTACGCGCCGTCCGCCGGTGCCGGCGGGACGTTCCAGCGCGCTGGTGTTCGATTCGCTTTACGACGACCACAAAGGCATCATCGCTTTCGTCCGCGTTTTCGGCGGCAGTTTTTCAACGGCGGAGATGTCTTTTGTCGCCTCTCGCGCCGCGTTTAAACCGAAAGAAGTAGGATTTTTTTCTCCCGATCTTTCGGTTGCGCCGAAAATCGCCGACGGTGAAATTGGATACGTGGCAACCGGCCTCAAGGAACCGGCACTCGTCAAGATCGGCGACACGATTCTTGCTGCCGGCGCGCCTCGGGAAGGCGCCGCGCTGCCCGGATATCAGGAACCGGGTCCGGTCGTTTTCATATCTTTTTACCCCGACGGCGCCACCAAATTCGATGACTTGAAGCGGGCATTTGAGCGGCTGCAGCTGAACGACGCGGCGCTCAGTTTTGAGCCGGACGCTAACGAAGCGCTCGGCCGCGGCCTCAAAGTCGGTTTTTTGGGGCAGCTGCATTTTGAGATCACATCAGATCGGCTTTCCCGGGAATACCGACTGGAATTTTTGACGAGCTTTCCCTCGATTGCATACCGTGTCGAGCGCCAGGGCTTGATCGAGATCGTGAAGCAGCCGCAGGACTTTCCCGAAAAGCCAGAACGGGTTTGGGAGCCGATCGTTCGGCTTGAAATGCTTGCGCCGCAGCGGTATTTAAGTTCGGTGTTGGCGCTTCAAACGACATTTGATATCGAGGTTTCGGAGGTGAAGAATATCGGAGAAAATCTTCTTATCGAGGCAACGATGCCGCTCCGTGAGCTGATTCGCGATTTCGACGACCAGTTGAAATCGTCCTCCCAGGGTTATGCTTCGTTTACGTACGAATGGTCGGGGTGGCGCGAGGCGGAGGTGGAGCGGCTCGAGATATTGATTGTCGAAGAGGTCGTTCCGGCGCTCACGCGGATCGTTCCCAAGAAGGATCTTGAGCGCGAGGGGCGGCAGACGGTTGAGCGGCTCAGGGAATTACTTCCGAAGGAGCAATTTTCTCAGGCAATCCAGGCAAAGGCGATGGGCCGCATCATCGCCCGCGAGACGATTCCGGCAATGAAAAAGACGCTTGGAGATTTCGGCAAGAACGGGGGTGACCGGACACGCAAGATGAAACTGTGGCGGAAGCAGGAGCGAGGGAAGGAGCGTTTACAGGGGATGGCGCGAGTGGATATCCCGCCGGAAGTGTTCCGTGAAATTCTCAAGAAATAATTGTTTTCGCATTGCTTGACAAAATAATCGCCATCAGCTATAATTACGGCGTAAATCGAGAAATCGATATTCCGAAAGGTCGATAGAAACGAACGAAAAACCAGTCATTCCATGGCAAACGTATCACCGGCAGATCAGGAATTTCTCGAGTATCTGGTGAAATTGCTGGTCTACCACCCGGAAGACGTGAAAATCGACCGTAAAGTCGACGAACGCGGCGTTCTGTTGACGCTCCATGTGAACCGGACCGACATGGGTCAAGTGATCGGTAAGGATGGACGCACGGCGACCGCCATTCGGTCCCTTCTTTCCGCGGTTGGCAGGAAGAACAACGCGAAAGTCAGCTTCAAAATCGAGGAGCCGGAAGGCGGCGCTCAGGGCGAACGCCGCGAGTGGTCGTCGCAGGACGGAGCCGCTCCGGATTCCGGAGAATAACGCTTTCTTTCGGTTATGGAAACACCCCGGGTTTATTCCCGGGGTGTTTTCTTTTTGGAGGATTGATTCGCGATCAGATGGGCGAATTGGTCGTGCAGCTTCTCGAGTTTCGGTTCGATGACGATTTCGCAATAGGGTTGGCCGCGATGGTTTTCAAAGTAATTGCGATGATAATCTTCGGCGGGATAGAAAAAGTCGAGCGGACGGACTTCGGTGACGATTGAACCGCGCAAGCCGGTATCGGCGGCGAGCTTCCTGATATATGCCTGTGCCGCCAGGTTCTGTTCCTCCGAGGTAAAGAAAATAGCCGAGCGATACTGGGTGCCGACGTCGGAACCCTGCCGGTTCGGGGTGGTCGGATCGTGCGTCGCGAAAAATACGGTCAGGAGGTCGCGGTACGAAACCGCAGCCGGATCAAAAACGATGCGGACCGATTCGGTATGCCCCGTCGTCCCGGATGCGACCTGCTCGTATGTCGGATTGGGAACCGCGCCTCCGGCGTAACCGGGCTCGATCGATCGGACGCCATTCAGCTTCTGGAAGACGGCTTCCGTGCACCAGAAGCATCCGCCCCCGAAGACGGCAATTTCCTCCCGTTTCTGGCTTAAATCGGGCATGGTAACATTATAAAGCCACGATGCGTATATACATTTGAAAGGTCGGTCTTTGTGGTAATAATAAACAAAGTCGAAATAAATAATCAATTCCACATGAATAAAGCAAACAGGACAGTGAAGTGGTTGGTTTTCGCCGCCGTGGTTGCGGTGGCGGGTGCGGTTTCTCTCGCGGCGGTTCATGCGTCGACGACTCCGCTTGCGGTAACGTGTTCAAGCAGTGTTTCGGGCAATGTGGTCACCTGGACGGCGAGTCCGACGGGCGGCAATAGTCCGTACAGCTTGCTTTGGTCGGGTGACGCGAGCGTCGCGGGCAGTACGAGCACGGTGATCACCGCGACGTATGGCACGAACGGCGTATACACAGCCGACATCCGGGCGACTGACGCCTCGGATACGGTTGCAACTTCGACCTGTTCGGCCTCGGTTACGTCGAATGTCGTTGCGACGCCGACCAGCACGCTTTCGGTTGCGGTGCAGATGAACAACACGGCTGGCGGCTCGGCGACATCGTCCAATGTGACGGTATCGGTGAACGGAGCAAATGCCACGCCGGGAACTTTTCCGGGTAATGCCTCCGGTACGGCCGTTGTCGTCGACAGCAGCTCGACATATGCGGTCTCGGTCTCTCCGCTTACGAATTACAACGTGACGTGGAGCGGTGCCTGCACGGGCCCGTTGACGGCTGGCCAGTCGGCCGCTTGCACAGCTACGGAAACGTATGTGCCGCCGACTTCGACCGGCACGCCGCCGCCGGTGATGCCGCGGTTCAATCCGCCGATGCTTTCGATCAATCCGAATGGGCGGTTTCTCGCCCGGGGCATGATCGTGACGAGCGTCGCGAGCGGTTCCTTCCAGGCGCAGGTCTGGGGCGTAACCTACACGGTCAACTGGACGGGTAACGTCTGGGGCCGTGAATTCCCCGAATTTTATTTCCGTAACGGGAACAGCGGCGGTATCGTTAATCCGACGCAGCAGATCCAGGTCGGCGATGAAGTGAGCGTTTCGGGTCTCGTGAGCGGCTCCGCGCCGCTTGTCGTTGATGCGAACGTTGTCCGCGACTGGAGCATCATGGCCGCTCGTCCGTTTTCGTCGTCGAATTCGGAGAATACGTCGTCCGGCGAAAACAGCTCTGTTTTTCCCGGTATCGGCAATGGCCAGGGCAACGGGCGGGGCAATGAAAATGGCTTCGGGATCGGCGCACAGGCGACCGGTTCAGTCAATTTTGCGACCCGTCTGAGCGAGATTATGGATCAGATCAAAAATCTGAAAAATCTAATGCATGGCCGCTTCGGTCGGTAGTCCTTCCGGACGCGCAGCACAAAAAAGACCCCGCTATGCGGGGTCTTTTGTTTCTCCGGGGACGGTTGAGTAAACAATTTTGCCATTTTCGAAAATGTGAAGATCGTTCGTCTCTTCGGAAACAGTGAAGACCGTGGTTCCGGGGAAGATATACGAACTGGTTATGGCCGCGATATGCCGCATATGGACTTTTTGCCTGAAGCCGAACTGCGATGAGAGGTCCGGCGTGGCGTGCGGGTTCAGCTTGCGAGCGATTTCCCGCGGCCGGAGGTTTTCGATCATGGCACCCGAGTGAAGAACGTTGCCGCGAACATCAATCAGAATAGCGCCGTCGAAATTGACCGTGCTTGTGATGTTTCGGCTGCCTGCGGCGATAGGTCCGGTTTTGCGATTGTCGCCGGCCGGCGTAGGTGTTCCATTTCCGATATGCATGATGTTGACGTGGTGCTGTTTGAATATATCCTGGGAAACATCCGGCGTGTCGGCGAATCGGTTCCAGCGACTGCGCCAGCCGAGAATGATAAACAAGCCAAATTTTCGGCGGCGGCCCATCAAGCGCAAGGCAAGCTCCGCAAGGCGGAGTTTGAGCGCGAGCGGGACGCGCGTCTTTGATGTTCGGAGTGCGCGTTCTACGGCTTTCTTTCTGGTGGATACGGAAAATGCCGGCATGCGGTGGTTTATATTTAGCGGTGTATATATTATACGCCGCACGGAAGGAAAAAGATTTAATCTTCCTTTCATGCGGGCGGGATAGGATGGCGGTATGGATTATCGAACCTTGGCGGGGAATCGCATTGCGTGGGTTGCCGTAGCGGTTGTCGGCGTTGCGTCGCTTGGCGGGGCGGCGTGGTATGGATTGAAATTCCATGGTCAGGAGATTGCATCCATCCGCGCCGCGGTTGTTGAATCATGGCATGGTGCCTGGGCGGAGGCGTTTGATTCGGTAGCGACGTCGACCGATGTCATGGCTGTGCCGGTGTCCGCGGCGTCGGCAACCCCGGTCGCTTATTCGCCGCCTGTTTCTGGCGCATCCAAAGCGACATTGAAAGCGCGTACGAAAACGAAAACGAAAAGCGGGGCTGCGATTGCGTCCGTGGCGGCATCGGCTGATGTTGCCGCGATTTTGAATCCGCAGCAAGTTTCGGTTTCGGCTGCTGGTTCGGCCGCAGGGTCTATGGCTTCCGGCAGCGATGACGGCGGGGGAGTAGGCGCGGTTTCTTCAACCGGCGCCGCATCGGCTGCATCGACAGCCAATTCCAATTCCGGCTCCGATTCTCAGCCATCCTGCACATTTGCTGACGCAGTTGCCGACCCGCCGGCGCGCCCGGTTATTTTCAGTGAGATTGCCTGGATGGGTTCGGTTGCTGAAAGCGGCGAGACCGCTTCGCATGCGAGCGGTCGCGAATGGATTGAGTTTAAAAATACGAGGGCGGCCCCCGTCGATATTTCTGGCTGGCGCGTCGTTGACGCCGGCGGCAAATTGAAAGCGGTTCTGCCGGAAGGATCGATTGTTGCCTCGGGTCAGTTCTATCTTTTGAGTCGCGGCGGGAATCCGGCGGAACAGGTTGCGCCGGACGCCGCCTATACCGGCGAGCTTTCAAATGCCGGCGGCCGTCTGGCAATCCTTGATACCGGATGTGCCACGTCCGATTATATCGATGCTTCGGCCGGTTGGCAGGGAGGGAATAACGCAACAAAACAGACGATGGAGCGGGATGCCGGCGGCGTCGGTTGGCATACGAGCATTGCGCCCGGTGGAACGCCGCGCGCGGTGAACTCGGTCGTGGCGCCAGCCCCGCAGCTCGTGGCAACGCGCCAAGGGTCGAACGTGTTTTTATCGCCGTCAATGGATACCGGCAGAGATTCGACCATTTCACCAGCTGAAGTATCGACCGCGCCGGATGTTCAAATTTCACCAGATGTCGCCGCAGGCGCGGCTTCCGATACCGCAGCGGAAGCGCTGGCGTCCGATACAATCGCCGCTTCGCCATTGGATGCGGCGCCTTCATCATCCGCAGCGACTTCATCGATTCCCGCGCCGGCTTCTTCGAGCGCCAGGTCGGACGCTTCAAGCGGCGTGATGATTGCCGCAATCCAAATCGCTGGCGCGTCGAGTTCGAATGATTTCGTAAAGATATTTAATTCCGGATCCGCCGCCGCAGCGGTTGGCGGATGGAAGCTCCGCAAAAAATCCGCTTCGGGAGCCGATTATTCGCTGAAGACGTTTGCATCAGATGCTGTGATACCGGCCGGTGGTTGGTATGTCTGGGCAAATTCTGAAGGCGGGTTCTCCGCATCGATCGCTGCCGATGTATCGAGTACGGAAACATTGGCGGCCGATAATAGTGCCGCGATTATCGATGTCGACGGCAAGGTAATCGATGCGGTTGCGTGGGGGACGGGACAGAATCAGTATGTGGAAGGCGCGCCATATCCGGATGATCCCGGGGCGGGACAGGTTTTAGTGCGCATGGAGACCGGCGGCGCGCCGGTCGACACGGGTGATAATTCGAAGGATTTCGTAATCCGATAGGATTCGGGTACAATAAGATGCATGATCCGGTATCTGAGCGCAGCGAAAGCGTCGGAATTGCGCGGGACGGCGATTCTGCGGCTTGATTTCAACACGGAAGACAATTGGCGCATGCTTGCTGTTCTTCCGACGTTGCGTTTGCTTTCAAAAAAAGCGTTGAAAGTGGTTATCTTAAGTCATCGGGGGCGGCCGCAGGGCGCGGAGCCGCGGTTGAGCCTCCGTGGGAATGCAGTCGAGCTTGGCCGGCTGCTCAAAAAGAAAATTCATTTCGTCCCGTCGTTTGATTTCGATAAAATTCGCAAGGAAATCGCCGCCGCTCCCGCCGGCTCGATTTTTCTTCTCGAAAATCTGCGCTTCGATCCAGGCGAGGAAGCGAATGACAGCCGCTTCGCCCGGCGCCTCGCTTCGCTCGGCGATTATTACGTAAACGACGCATTCGCGGTTTCGCATCGTGCAAATGCATCAGTCGCGGCCATCGCCCGTTTTCTTCCCGGATACGCCGGTCTTGAGATCGAGCGGGAAATCGCCGCGCTTTCGCGCGTAATGCGCAAACCGAAGCATCCGGTTGTTTTCATCGCGGGAGGGGCCAAGGTGGCCGATAAACTGGCGGCAATCGAATATTTCCAAAAGAAAGCCGACTGGTTTCTGTTGGGCGGCGGTCCGGCCAATACCGTGCTCGCGTTCCGCGGCATGGACGTAAAACAGTCGCTCCAGGACGACGATTCTTCGAGTCGGCGGATGATGTCGCTGTTCTCGCGTTTGAAGCGGGTGGTTGCGCCGGTTGACGTGCGGTGGCGCGGGGATCGGATCTTGGATATCGGGCCCCGGACGGCGCGGCTTTACGCAGAAAAAATTGCGGGAGCGAAGACGATTCTCTGGAGCGGTCCGCTGGGTATGATTGAAAAGCCGGCCTACGCGCGGGGTTCGATTGCGGTCGCGCGGGCGGTGGTCCGTAACCGCCGTGCATTTTCCGTTTCGGGGGGCGGCGAAACGGTAATGTTCCTCAAGAAATACGGGTTCGCCGGGAAATTTGGTTTCATTTCAACCGGCGGCGGCGCGATGATTGATTTTCTCGCCGGAAAGAAATTACCCGGCATCGCGGCGCTTGAACATTCACTGCGGCGGCGCCCATGAAATACGACATTTTTTTTCACAACGATTTTGACGGGCGTGCTTCGGCTGCGGTGATGCTGGCTTTTTTGCAGAGCCGCGGAGACGATATTGCGAATTACGTTCCAATAAAATACGACATCATTCCGGAGTGGGTTGACGAGCGATACTTTGAAAAACGGATGGTGCCGCGACGTTCCGCCGCCGTCCGCGGGCGTAGCTCCGCTGCGCCGCATCCGGCGATTATTGTTGATTTTCCGTACCATCCTGCTTCGGCCTTTTGGTTTGACCACCATCTGAAACCGTTTCGCCGCGACGGATGGGAGGCGCGGTTCAAACCGGATCGCGAACATCGTTACGATGATACGTACCGCTCGGCGTGCCACCTGGTATACGATTCGCTGCGGCAGGGATTTGGCTGGAAGCCGCCGGTTCATATGCGGGAACTGGTCCGATGGCTTGACGTTGTTGACGGCGCCGATTACCGTTCGGCGCGCCAGACGATTGAACTGAAAGAGCCCGCGCTTCTCGCGAACGCCGCAATCGAATTCGAGCTGAATAATCACGCGGCGGCGGAATGGACGGTCCGCTATCTGGCGGATCATTCGCTTGAGCAATATGTTTCGTCGTCGCGAATCCGACCGGTGCTTGCGCGCGTGCGGCGGGCAATTGCAAGCGGCGTGGCGTTTTATCGGGGACACATCGTTATCGACGGAAGGGTGATGATCGCCGATCTTTCTCCTGATCCGGCGGCCGATATTGCTCATTTCGCGCCGTATTACATCCATCCTGACATGCTGTACGTCGTGCGGTATCATCCGTTTTACGGAAAACCGAATTTGTTCCATATCAACGTCGGCTGCAATCCGTGGCGCCGGAGCGAAAATAAGAAGCATATCGGAGAACTTATGAAGCGATTCGGCGGCGGTGGACATCGGACGGTGGGCGGAGCGGAGATCGAAGGCCGGACGAATACGTTGCGCGCCGTTGCCGACATGGTCGACTATCTGAACAGGAAATAATCGGCTAATGCGATGGCTTCGGGATCGAAATCAAAAAAGCCGAAATATTATGCATATGTGGTTCCGGCCGTCGGCAAGGGGCGGATCGCCCGTGGCGTTGTCGACACCTGGAGGCAATGCGAAGCGGTGGTGAGCGGGCGTGCGGGCGCCCGCTTCCGTTCGTTCGAGCGCCGCGAGGACGCCGAAGCGTGGCTGGCCGCTGGGGCGCGATACGAAGCGAAACCGGCCGGATCGTTCCTTCCGCTCGCGCGCGGCATTTATTTTGATGCGGGGACCGGGCGGGGGACGGGCGTCGAGGTGAGCGTGACTGATGAAACCGGGAGGAATTTGCTCCACAAGGCGGTGTCCCGATCCGAACTCAACCAGTTCGGGAAGCATCTGGTCGATGATCCGGCGGCGACGAACAATTACGGCGAATTGTTGGCGCTCAGGTACGCGATGGAGATTGCCCGGAAGACCGGCGTCAAAAATATTTTCGGGGATAGTCGGCTCGTGATAGATTACTGGTCGAAGTGGCGCATCAAGCGCAACCAGTTGCCCAAGGAAACCGTCACGCTTGCGGATGACGTTGCCAGTGCGCTGAAGGCGCGGCCCGATTTGAAGGCACTGCGGCAGCAGCAGTCGGCGCAGACAGCAGCAGTTTCTGCAGCTCGTGCGGACTTCTACC
>JAJXYP010000025.1 GCA_021780545.1 bacterium | reverse complement strand
ATACTGATGCTCCGGCATCTTCCGGTTGATGACCCCGTCCCGATCGAGAAAAAGAACCTTCCTTTCCGCCATGAGCTAATCGTTCATCCGCCCCTCTATATACATATCCCAGTACTTCAACCCGGACAGCTTCCCGAACACCGTCACCGGGATGGAGACGATCTCCATGATGACGTCCTTCGCGAGCACCCACGCATTGCCTTTCTTGAGCTCATTCGCATCGATGGGATAGTACTTCTTGACCGGCTGGACAGGCGCGGCTTCTTGCTGCGCCGCCTCCTTTTTCTTCGGAACCGTCGTCGTGATGATCCATGCTTTGAGGGTCGCGAACCAGCGCAGACGCTGGAGCTGGCGGTAAAGGAAATCCTTGCTCATCGGCTCCAGGACGAAGCGCGTCACCGTGAAACCGTTGCGCTCCAGCGTGTGCTGTAGCGTGCGCGGATGCCAGCGCCAGAGATGATGCGGGGGGAGATCCTCGTCCGCCGCGACGCCCGTCACGCGGTCAAGGTTCGGCGTGCTCACCACCACGTATCCGCCCGGCGCGAGGAGCTTTCTGATGTCCTGCAATAATTCATTCGGACTTTCCACGTGCTCTATGAGCTCGAACATCGTGACGGCATCGAACTTGGGAAGGTCGGTGCGCTTGAGGAAATCCTTGAGGTCGGCGGCATAGACATGCTCGATCCCGCAATTCTTCTTGATGAAGTCCACGTGGTTCTCCGCGATATCGATGCCCCACGGCTCGATGTCCGGATATCTCTTCTTGACCCCCTCCAGGAAGTTGCCGAGCCCGCAGCCGATATCGAGTACGCGCCCCTTTTTGATCGGCGGATGCTTGAGGAACATCTTCTGGCGCCACTGCAGGCGCCCGCGGCGGAAGACCGGCGTCTCGTAATATCCCTCGCCCGGATGCGTGAGCGGGGCCCAGAACTGGGCGCCGCAGGAGGCGCAATCCTTGAGGGTGAATTCGTGGTATTTTTTGATTTCTTTCAGATCGTCTTTCCCGCAGATCGCACAGTGCATACCAGACAGATTACACGACAAAGTCCTTCATCGCAAGCTGGCGCCACGGAGATTCGGCCATGGCATCATGGTATACTGGTAACTATGAAAATTCTCGTTACGGGCGGCGCCGGCCTGGTAGGATCGCACCTCGTCGACCGACTCGTCGAAAACGGCCATGACGTTATCGCTCTTGATAATTTTCTGACGGGCGATCGGAAAAACCTGAATCCCGAAGCTCGACTGGTGGAACAGGACATTACCGACGCGGATGCCATCCTGCCGGTGTTTGCCGGCATCGATGCCGTCTTCCACACGGCTGGTGTCGCGCGCGCCGCCTGGGGCTTCGACAATCCTGCGCAAACCGCCATCATCAATGTTATTGGAACAGTCAACGTACTCGCGGCCGCGCGGGCTCATAACGTACGACGTTTCATTCATTCATCGAGTTACTCCGTAGAGCAACCTATCAATCCATACAACATTTCGAAGGCAGCCGCCGAGCAATTCGTAGATATTTATCGGACGCTATTCGGCCTTTCGACCATTTCCCTGCGATACGCCAATATCTACGGCCCTCGACAGAGCGAGTCCGGAACAGGGCTCCACATCGTGGCTTCCTTCCGCCGGTCGCGCCGCGAAGACGGTAAAATCTGGATAACAGGCGACGGCAGCGCTGCGCGGGACATGATCCACGTGAATGACGTGGTCCGCGCCAATCTACTGGCGCTTGCAAGCGACCAAACCGGACACTACGACATCTGCACGGGAAAGAATATCACCATCAAAGAAATCGCGGGATATTTCAATTGCCCCATCGAATACCGCGAAGCGAAAAAAGGCGTACCACAGGAATTTCATCCGGACCCAAGACCAGCCGAGGAGGCGATGGGTTTCCGCGCCCAAATCGCTTTTTCCGACGGAATAAAATCGCTGGCCTAATTTTTTGATCCTTCAAAAACAATCCGCTCAGCCATTTCCCGCTTCTTGCGTATTCCCTCCCGCCGGACAGGATCGTCGCTCATACTGAGAATGCCGACAAGGTGAATAATGTTCCTCAGCGATTGGTACGCGCCATTTTCGTCGCCGGTGCAGGTATGAATCTCCACCGCGCTAAAGGGAATCAGATGGCTCGTGTCTTCATTCTTTAAAAAACTGAAATTGCCGCCGGCCGTATCAAGATACTTTATAGGGAGGAAGTTAAATGGCTTATCTTTATAGAAATCGCGGCGAAAGAAACAGAAACCCGGCCATAACCGCCACAATACATCGCCCTTCTTAAATGACGGCGCTTTAACGCCCCAAAACGGTTTTCCCGCCCATGGCTTCAAGAAACTCCCTTTGTCGATAACAATTACATCCGACTCAAGAAATCCGAAATATTCCGGTTTGAGCCGCATGACGATATTATAAAACGCCCAATTCAGGGAAAATCCGTGTTTCAAACTTGCATCCAGGCCGGGGTTCCGGGGTTGACGTACATAACTGATCCCATGGACACCGCAGAATTCGCGGGTCGCAGCCGCTTGATCGTCTGTCCGCGAGGTATCGAGGACAAGATAATCGAAAGCATCATCAATCTTTGACAACGACTGGAACTGCAATGCAAGCATCCCTATGTCTATGGGGACGATGATCAGGAAATTGGTTTTCATGGGCAGCACGTTTTCGGCGATTGCCGGCGTGGCAAGATACCGACGCGTTGCCGCTGCCATTTGAAACTTCTTAAAGAAAAAGCGCCGCGCCTTCCCCAAGATGCTACGCATAGGACGTCCGATACTGATCTGACGCGGCTTTCGTCAATTCCGCCAATAAACGATCTATATCATATTCGTATTTCCACGCGGGATAATGGGATTGGAATTTGGAGACATCCGAAACATACCAGATATGATCTCCCTTCCTCGGCTCATCAAGATACTCGGTGACCGCCTTCTTGCCGGTCAGCTCTTCAACCTTGGCAAACGCTTCAATCATCGAACAGTGCGAATGGCGGCTGCCGCCCATGTTGTAGACCTCCCCCGGCCGTGGGTTGAGATAAAATTGGTAAAAAGCTCCGATGAGATCGCGTGAATGGATGTTGTCCCTCACCTGCTTTCCCTTGTAGCCGAAAATCCGATATTTTTTTCCGGAAACAACGCATTTTACGAGATAGTTAAGGAAACCATGGAGCTCAACCCCGCGATGGAACGGGCCCGTGAGGCATCCACCCCGGAAAACGCCTGTCCGAAGGCCAAAATAGCGGCCGTATTCCTGCACCATAACGTCCGCCGAAACCTTGGAAACTCCGAAAATGCTGTGCAGCGTCCGATCCAAGCTCATGGATTCGTCAATCCCTTTTTCGAATGGATGCCCGGGCGCGATTTCCCATCGCGTCTCAAGCTCTTGCAGCGGCAGCTCGTTTGGCCGATCGCCGTACACTTTGTTCGTGGATGTGAAAATAAAAACGGCTTCGGGAGAATATTTCCTTGTATTCTCAAGCATGATGAGCGTCCCCACGGCATTTACTCCGAAATCCGTCATCGGCTCGCGCGCCGCCCAGTCATGGGATGGCTGTGCCGCCGCATGGATAATAAGGTCGAACGGTCCGCGTTCTTTGAAAACCCCCTCCACGGTTCGCTCATCCCTGATATCGGCGCCGACATGAGTAAAATTCTTTTGGGAGGCAAGCAATGCCTGTACCACGGGCTGCGTATTTCCATCAGCCCCGAAAAAATATTGGCGCATATTGTTATCCACGCCGGTCACCTCAAAACCAAGCCCCCCGAAAAATCGGGCCGCTTCGGAACCGATAAGACCACCCGAACCAGTGATGAGAATTTTTTTCATAAGATCACAAGAATTTTTTTTGCTTTCTCGCGCAACTATAACATGACCCACGACGGAGGAATAATATCCCCCGAATCGTTCGCTCCCATACCTACCGACCATCGTTTTGGGGCTACGACAATCTTCCCGGGATTATCGTTTAACCAAGCGCCCCACCACCAAAACGTACTGTTGGCTATTATGTTGTGTTTGCAGCGCGAAGTCAATGCAAGGGCATATTCCCAGCGGGGACCGCGCAACGCATCCGGCACATACACCGTTGGAAACGGCGGCTTGATATGTTCCCGACACCAAGCCAGATCGTCCGACATGACGAAAAAATGAGGGTTCTGAACGCGGCGCGCTATCTCCGCTATAGCCCGATCGTAATACGACGTATCGGTACCGCCGAAAACTTTGGCATTGACGGCTTTTGTGTAGTCGCCGCGGCGAACCGCCAGAGAAACCGAATTTACTTGCGCCATCGTACCGGCCATCGCCTCCGCCTCGTCCGAAAGCGGAGCCGCGATGCGGAATGTCTCCCGAACCTCTTCCATGACTAATTCGAAGTAGCGATAGCTTTGCCAGAATCCCCACAGCCGAAGATTGGAGCCCGCCGAAAAAATCTCGGGGTCGAAAACCCATTCTTTCTTTTCCCGGAACAACCGCTCCTTCCCTGTGATATCGGCTGCTTTTGCCCAAATCAGATCGCAACCGAGCCATAAACCAGGAACCGGCATCCATGCCGATACCTTTGAAAATCGCGTAAAGCGCGGACGAAGGCCAAACAGGTCAAGCTCGTAGGCGCGATACGTGAAATTACGACGAGGGAACCTGTCCCGGAGATATGTCGTATCAAGAACAAGATCGGTGCGGTGTTTTTTCGCCACGGCAAGCCCGGT